>JAXDOA010000391.1:0-9787 GCA_034669125.1 Hyphomicrobiales bacterium | reverse complement strand
TCCCAAGGGTTCGGCTGTTCGCCGATTAAAGTGGTACGTGAGCTGGGTTCAGAACGTCGTGAGACAGTTCGGTCCCTATCTGCCGTGGGTGTAGGAGAATTGAGAGGATTTGCCCCTAGTACGAGAGGACCGGGGTGAACGTACCTCTGGTGGACCTGTTGTGGCGCCAGCCGCAGTGCAGGGTAGCTAAGTACGGACGGGATAATCGCTGAAGGCATCTAAGCGAGAAACCCACCTCAAAACGAGTTCTCCCTTAAGAGCCGTGGTAGACCACCACGTTGATAGGCCGGGTGTGTAAGCGCCGAAACAAATGAGGCGTTGAGCTTACCGGTCCTAATAGCTCGTTCGATCTTGATCGTTCTCATTTCCCATGCCCATTCAGGACAACCTCATCCTGAGGAGCGTCGCCGCGAAGCGACGCGTCTCGAAGGATGACGATCCGAATGGACGACACTGAAAAGAAGACCAGCTTGCAAATCCGTCTTTCGCCGACCTGGTGGTTTTAGCGAGGAGCCTGAACCCGTTCCCATCCCGAACACGGCCGTTAAACTCCTCAGCGCCGATGGTACTAAGTCTCAAGGCTTGGAAGAGTAGGTCGCTGCCAGGTCTGCCAAGGACGGATTTTCTCAGAACACTTCACGATGATCGATTGCAAAAAACCCGTCGCGGGAAACCGCGGCGGGTTTTTTACGTTCTCCCGGCCGCTTCAGATCACGGCCACGCAATCGATCGCTATGTCGAGCGGCGCCGACTAGCTTGGCACGGGAAGGAAGATGCGTGCCGGAGCGTCGGCCGGGACGCATCGCTCATAGACCTCGTTGAAAATTCCGAAATGCGATTCGTCGGCGTGCAGGAGGCGTTGCATTTCACGACGCGCTCCAGCGATGAGCCGGCGGCCACGGTTTGGCGCCGGCCGAAGCTCTTATCCGATCAAAGATTGTTTTCCTTCGGGAGTAGCATCACGGTTGTGCCATGATTGCGGCTATCGTTGGGTCATCGCCATCTCGAGCAGGAGCCCCGCCATGGCTGAAACGATCAAACCCCAGGATTTCCTAGAGCGGACCGCGAAGGCGGTCGAAGCAGTCCTCCACAAACACAAGCTTCCCGCCAAGCCGCAGGGCGGCACAATCCCGGATCTGGAACTGATGGGCTTCGTCCTTCGTGAAGCCGATCTCGCAGGCAAGACCATGAAGGAGGTTCACGGGATCGCTGCCGAAGCGGTCCGCGAACTCGGCGGCCGGCCCGCCATCTATATCGAGGGCGGAAAAATCCTGCTCGGCTTCGTTGGCAAACCCAACGGCTCGGTCTTCAAATTCTAGCAGATGCCGAGCGATTCCCAGCGGGTGCTGCGCTGCCCGAGCGCGCAGCCGGGCATGGCGGACTTGCAGGTGTTGGGCGTACTTTCGCCCGACGTCGAACCGCGCGTCGCCTATCTCGAGCAGGCGATGCCGGCGACCGCCGATGTGCTCAAGCTCGCCGAACCCGTGCCGCCGATGGAGGTCTTCCGCCTCTCGGCGCGCTGCGAGGAAAAGCGTTGCATCCATTTCGACGGTTCACTCTGCCAACTCGCCGTGCGAATCGTCCACATGCTGCCGGAAGTCACCGGCGATTTACCGGCCTGCACCATCCGGGCGGATTGCCGTTGGTTCAGGCAGGAGGGACGCGCTGCCTGCCGGCGTTGTCCGCAGGTGCTGACCCTCGACAACGACTCCGACGATCTGCGCAAACAGGTCGCCGGCACACATTTCCCGTCCGCCTGAAGCGGCCATTGCCGCGATCCCTCGCGCTTGTTAGTCCGGGTGACGTTCAACTCATCCAGGCTGCGAGGCATCCATGCCCCCTACCAATCGCGTCTACCGTGTCGCCGTCATTCCGGGCGACGGCATCGGCAAGGAAGTCGTGCCGGAGGGCGCGCGCGCGCTCGAGGCGGTGGCGAAGAAATTCGGCTTCGAGGTGCGGCAGGACTGGTTCGATTTCGCCTCCTACGACTACTACGCCAAGCACGAACGCATGATGCCGGAGGACTGGAAGGAGAAGATCGGGAGCCATGACGCGATCTTCTTTGGCGCGGTCGGCTGGCCGGCGAAGATCCCGGATCACATCTCGCTGTGGGGCTCGCTGATCCTGTTCCGGCGCGAGTTCGACCAATACGTCAACCTGCGTCCCGTGCGCCTGATGCCGGGCGTGCCGTCGCCGCTCGCGAACCGCAAGCCGGGCGACATCGATTTCTGGGTGGTGCGCGAGAACACCGAGGGTGAGTATTCGGCGATCGGCGGCCGCGCATTTCCTGGGACGGACCGTGAGGTGGTGGTGCAGGAAACGGTGTTCACCCGTTACGGCGTCGACCGCGTGCTGAAGTTTGCCTTCGAGCTCGCGCAGAAGACGCCGAAGAAGCATCTGACGTCGGCGACGAAGTCGAACGGTATCGCGATCACCATGCCGTACTGGGACGAGCGCGTGGAGGCGATGGCGAAGAACTTTCCCGACGTGAAGTGGGACAAGTACCACATCGATATTCTCTCGGCGCTGTTCGTGCTCAGGCCGGACCGCTTCAACGTCGTGGTCGCGTCTAACTTGTTCGGCGACATCCTCTCCGACCTCGGGCCCGCGTGCACCGGAACGATCGGCATCGCGCCGGGCGGCAACATCAATCCGGAGCGCCTGTTCCCGTCGGTGTTCGAGCCGGTACACGGCTCCGCGCCGGACATCGCCGGGCAGGGTATTGCGAATCCGATCGGACAGATCTGGTCGGCCGCCATGATGCTCGATCATCTCGGCGAGCCGGAAGCCGCGGCCGCAATCGTAACGGCGATCGAGCAGGTGCTGGCGGATCCGAAGACGCGCACGCGCGATCTCGGCGGCACGGCCGATACCGTCGCGGCCGGCAAGGCCGTCGCGGCACTGCTTGCGTAGAGATCAATGGCCGGCACGTCGCCGATTGCGCTGACAAAGGCGCGCGCGAAACGCATCTGGCTGCGCGCGCAGCGGCTCGACGCGGACGCGCCGTTTGGCGACGGCGCAGCCGCGACACCCGCGGCCGTGGCTCATCTTGGTTACGTGCAGATCGACACCATTCATGTGGTCGAGCGCTGCCACCACCAGATTCTTTACACGCGCATTCCCACATATGAGCGCGACCACCTGCGGCAAGCTCAGTCGGTCGACAAGAGCGTGTTCGAATACTGGACGCATGCGCTGTCCTACGTGCCGACGGCCGACATGCGCTTCTTCGTGCGTGCCATGAAGCAGGAGGACGGCGGCAGGAGCCTGACGTTTTCCCTCGTGAAGCGCGGCGATCTGCAGAAGGTGCTGGGCCGCATCCGCCGCAACGGTCCGCTCACGATCCGCGACATCGATGACGACGTGCTGGTGGAAAAAATCCACGAGTGGGCGAGCCGCAAGCCGTCCAAGCGCGCGCTGCAACTCGCGTTCTTCCGCGGCATTGTCACGGTGAGCCGCCGCGAGGGCATGCTGAAGACCTACGAGCTGACCAACCGGCACTTCGGCTGGGACCGCTTGCCGAAGCCTGCGCCCGAAAGCGAGCGGATGGCCTATCTGCTCGACCGCGCGCTGCGTTCGCAAGGCGTGGTCAGCCTCGACTCGATTTGCCATCTCGATGCACCGCGCAAGGCGGCGATCCGCAAGGTCATCGGAGCACGCGTGCGCCGCAAGGAACTGGTGCCGGTTGCGCTCGAGGGCAGCCGGCACGAACACTGGGCCGCGCCCGAGATGCTTGATGCGACGCTCGATCCGGTCGGCGACATCGTCCACATCCTTAATCCGTTCGATCCGCTCGTCATTCAGCGCAAGCGCCTGGCGAGCTTCTTCGGCTACGAGCATCGCTTCGAGGCTTACGTGCCGAAGGAGAAGCGCGTCTTCGGCTACTTCGCGCAGCCGGTGCTCGTCGGCGACGAGATCGCCGCGGTGCTCGACCTCAAGACCGATCGCGAACGGCAAAAGCTGCTGGTCCAGAAGTGGACCTGGCTGAGCAAGGGCGGCCGCGCCTTGCGAAGGCGGCAGATCGAGGAAGCGCTGCACCGCTTCGAGCGATTTCAACTCGCGCGGTAAAGCACGCGATTTCCCGCCACACGCAGGGGCCTGCCGGGGAGGGGAGACGCGGGGCCGTCGCGTGTGGCATCCTCTCGTCAGCGAAAACATCGTCAGGAAACACCCATGCTTCGCCGCACCGTGCTGGCCGCGTTTGCCGCCGCCGCTTTCGCAACGCCCGCCTTCGCGCAGACCTATCCGGCCAAGCCCATCCACCTGATCGTGCCGTATCCGGCCGGCGGCGGAACGGACTTCTTCGCGCGTCTCGTCGGGCAGAAGATGCAGGAGCTGATCGGCCAGCCGGTGGTGGTCGAGAACAAGCCCGGCGCTGCGACCAATCTCGGCGCCGACTACGTCGCCAAGGCGCAGCCTGACGGCTACACGATCCTGCTCGGCGATGTTGCGACCTTCGCCGCCAACCAGAGCCTCTACAAGAAACTGCAGTTCGATCCCGAGAAGGATTTCGCGCCGATCACGCTCACGGCGCGCTTTGCCAGCGTGCTGGTCGTGAACCCGAACAAGCTGAAAGCCAATTCGGTCGCCGACCTGATCGCTGCCGCGAAGGCCGAGCCCGGCAAGATCGACGTCGCGCACGCGGGTGTCGGCAACCCATTCCATCTCGCCGCCGTGCTGTTCCAGCAGGCGGCCGGCATCAAGCTCAACGAGATTCCCTATCGCGGCGCGGGACCCGCCGTGCAGGGCCTGATCGGCGGCGACGTGCACATGATGTTCGTCGACTACGCGACCGCGCGCTCGCACATCGCGGCCGGTACCCTGAAGGCACTCGGCGTCGCGGCGCTGGAAGAGCGCAGGGAGCTTCCGGGCGTGCCGCCGGTCGCCGCAACGGCCGGGCTTGCGGGCTTCGAGGCGTGGCCATGGCAAGGCCTGGTCGCGCCGGCAAAGACGCCGCCCGACATCATCGAGAAGCTGCGCACGACCTATGTGGCGGCGGTCGCCGATCCGGTCGTCCGGCAGAAGCTCACCGACGCCGGAACCGAAGTGATGCAGTCGACGCCGCAGGAGTTTTCGGACTACCGGCGCAAGGAAGCCGCCAAGTGGGCCGAGGCGATCAAGAAGGCCAACATCCAGCTCGACTGATCCGCTGGGTTGTCTTGCACAGAGAAAAGGCCACAGGCCGTACAGAACGGGGAGGAGCCATGCGTACATTTGTCCGCAACGTGATGCTGGGGTGCGCGCTGCTGGCGCTTACGGCGCCCTCGCGCGCGAGCGCGCAGACCTATCCGGCAAAGCCCGTCACCATCGTGATCGGCTACACGCCGGGCGCGGTGTCGGACCTTGCGGCCCGCACGATCGCGGACGGGCTGCAACAGGCGTGGGGCCAGACCTTCATCGTCGACAACCGGCCGGGCAGCGGCGGCAATATCGGCGCGGCGTTCGTCGCGCGGGCGCCGGGGGATGGCTACACGCTGATGACCGGCACCGACGCGCAGATGGCAAGCAATACGCACCTCTACAAGCATGCCGGCTACGACCCGGTGAAAGACTTCGTGCCGGTCGCTTACGTGGGTGCGAACATCATCTGCCTCGCGGTGAACGCCGAGCTGCCGATCAAGACCGTCGCGGATGTGATCGCGTATGCGAAGAAAAATCCCGGCAAGCTCGCCTATGGCACGTCCGGCACCGGCTCGCCGCATCATCTCGCAGGCCTGTTGCTCGGCCAGAAGACAGGCGTCGATATTCAGCACGTACCCTATCGGGGCGGCGGCGCGGCGGTGAACGATCTGCTCGGCGGCCACATCGGCATGGCGTTCCTGAGCCTGTCGGCGGCCGTACCGCACGTGAACACCGGCAAGATCCGCGTCGTCGCGATGGTGGAGAAGACGCGCTACGCCGGGATGCCGGACATCCCGACGATCGGCGAGACCGTGCCGGGCTTCGAGATGTCCTCGTGGATCGGCTTGTTCGCGCCCGCCGGGACGCCGCGCGAGGTCGTCACGAAGTTGAACGAAGGCATCGCCAAGGTGCTCACGGCCGAGGGCGTTAGGGCGAAGCTGGCGAACCTCGGTCTGGTCGTCGCACCCGCCAAGCCGGAGGAGCTGGGGCAGATCGTGAAGGACGCATTGCAGGTGCGCGGCGACTTGGTGAAAGCAGCGGGGATACAGCCCGAATAAGCGCGGCCGGCGTCCGGCGCGAGATTGGCGTCGACGAACGGATCTTCTGCGGAGCTCGCTGCCGAGCTTCGGGCCTTCTACGAGCTTGACGCTAGCGCCGCTCCTGCTCCCAGAGTGCTTCGAGGCGGCGGCGGAACGCCTTCGGCTTTTCGGCGAGCAGCCTGCCGCCGATGCGCTGCGCGGCTTTGGCATGGAGCGCCTGCCGCGCAAGGATCAGCGGCACAAGGCGCGAGCGCCATGGCGCCAGCGCGGCGTGCGGCTTGGTGAAGTCGTGCAGCACGGAAAGATCCTGGAACGAGCCGAGCCGGTCGCGCAGGCGCTGCGCTTCGGCCACCCAGACGCGCCCGAACTTCGGCCATAGCGGTACCACCAGTTCCATCTGGTAGCGGTGCGCAACGACGCGGCTGCGCAATTCGTGCAGCACTTCGGGCTCGGCGGCGGGCCAATCCGCGGGCGCATCCTTGCGCACGCGCCGATAAGTCTTGGCCAGTTCGCGCGCGAGGTCGGCGAAGGTGATCTGATCGACCGGCCAGCCGTCGATCGTGTTGGCGGTATTCTCCAGCGCGACGATGAGCCGCGCACGCACCGCCTGCGTCAGGGTCGCGGCTTCCGCGCCGAGCCGTATCTCATCGAGCCGGCCGCGGATCGATGCCATCGTGCGCGGCGAGAGCGGTGCTTCGGATTCGACCAGTTCCTCCAGCGCCTCGATGGCCGCCTGGGCATCGCGCGCGCCGGCAAGTTCCCGGGCGAAGTCGCGCGCCTCGATCCGCCGATGCTGTCCTTCCTCGCCGAGATAAGGTTGTAGCAGCAGCAGCAGCCCCCGCCAGCGCTTCATCGCCTTGCGGTAGTCGTGGACCGCGACCGCGTTAGGCTTGTCCTGATTGTCGAGCGCGCCGCGCGCCTCCGAGAGGACATCGCGCGCGATGGCCCGGAGAGCCTCGCCGACCGCCATATCGGGATGCACGGCAGGTTTCTCAGCCATGCGAAGGTTCTATGACGGTCATTTGTCACAATCCACGTCCGCCTTGGGGAAGGCGTGTTCTTGAACGACAATTTCGTGACGGGCACGGCTATGCGCCCTTTCCAAGCGGGAAGGCGCTTGCTACATAGGCCGCGCCGCGCGGACGTTCCCGCGTCGTATCAGTTACCGCGGGGTGGAGCAGCCCGGTAGCTCGTCAGGCTCATAACCTGAAGGTCATAGGTTCAAATCCTATCCCCGCAACCAAATTACGCCGTCAAGTCAATGACTTGGCGGCGTTTTGCTGTTAAGTTCCAGGCCGCAGAAACAAGGGGAGGTTCCTCATGGCGCCGCGCTTCATCAATCCGCCGACGATTTCCAAGCCGCCGGGCTACACACACGTGGTCGAAACCACCGGTCCGGGCCGGACGATCTACATCGCCGGCCAACTCGGCATCGATCCTTCCGGCAAAATGCCGGCCGATTTCCGCGGCCAGACCGTGCAGGCGTTCGAGAACCTGAAGAACGCGCTCGCGGCTGTCGGCGCGAGCTTCAAGGACGTGGTCAAGATCAACAACTACCTCGTCGACATTCCGACGAACATCGCCACCTTCCGCGAAGTGCGCGACCAATATCTCAACATGGCGGCGCCGCCCGCGAGCACGGCGGTCGGCGTTCCGGCGCTGGCGCGGCCGGGCGCGCTGTTCGAGATCGAGGCGATCGCGGTTCTGTAGTTATTGGGCGAGATACCCGCCGTCGACCGCGAGGATGTGCCCGGTGGTCATCGAGGCGGCGGGGCTTGCAAGATAGAGGATCGCAGCGGCGACTTCTTCCACCTCGACCAGCCGGCCCATGGGCGTGACGCCTTCGATCGCGGCGATCAGTTCCGGCTTGGCAAGGATCGGCGCGATGAAGCCGGTGCGCACCCATGCGGGCGCGACCGCATTGACGCGGATTCCGTCCTTCGCCCATTCGATTGCCATGGCTCGCGTCATGTTCACGACCGCGCCCTTGCTCGCCTGATACGAGATGTTCGGATAGAGCCCGCCGCCCGAGGAACCCATGATCGAGGCGAGGTTCACGATTGCTCCGCTCTTCTTCTTGAGCATGTGGCGCGCGGCCGCGCGCGAGCACAGGAACACGGCGGTCTGGTTGACGGCGATCACGGTGTCCCATTCGGCCTTGGAAAGCTCTGTTGTGGCTTTCCGGATCGAGGCGCCGGCATTGTTGACGAGGATGTCGATGCGGCCCAGGCGCGCCGCCAGATCGTCGTAGAAGCGGTCAACCTCGGCTTCGAGCGTGACATCGAGCGCGTGAGCTTCGGCATTGCTCATCGCGGCGGCCGCCTTCCTCGCCTCATCGAGGTCGCGATCGACCAGAACGACGCGTGCGCCGGCCGCCACGAAGGCTTCCGCGGTCGCCCGCCCGATGCCGCGCGCGCCGCCGGTGATGACCGCCACCTGGCCGTCGAGGCGGAAGCGGTCGAGCGCAGTTGAAGCCATGGTATCCCTCCCCGGCGGTGCCGGGCTTTGCCCGCGCCGCATTCCGCCCGATACTGGCAGAAAGCCTCGCACACAGGGAGCCGCATCGTGTTCAAGGATGGCCTTTTGAAATCCCAACGCATTCTGGTGACCGGCGGCGGCACCGGGCTCGGCAAGGTAATGGCCGAGCGGTTTCTTGAACTCGGCGCCGAGATCTTCATCTGCGGGCGGCGCAAGTCGGTGTGCGATGCGACCGCGGCCGAACTCGCCGACAAGCACGGCGGACAGGTCACCAGCTACGGCGTCGACATCCGCAACGCCGCCGCGGTCGACGAGATGGTCGAGGACATCTTCCGCACCGGGCCGCTGACCGGGCTCGTCAACAATGCGGCAGGGAATTTCATCTCGCGCACCGAGGACCTTTCGCCGAAGGGCTTCGACGCGGTGGCCAATATCGTGATGCACGGCACGTTCTATGTTACCCACGCCGTGGGCAAGCGCTGGATTGCCGGCAGGCACAAGGGCAGTGTCGTCTCCATCGTGGTGACGTGGATCGACAACTCGGGTCCGTTCACCGTGCCGTCCGCGATGAGCAAATCCGCAATCGCCACCATGACGCGCTCGCTCGCGGTCGAATGGGGCCGCTACGGCATCCGGCTGAATGCGATCGCGCCCGGCGTCTTCCCGACCGAAGGCGCCGGCAAGCGGCTGCGCCCGGGCGAGGATGCCGGTGCGCGCGCCAAGAAGATCAATCCCATGGGCCGCCACGGCAACATGTCGGAACTGCAGAACCTCGCGACGTTCCTGCTTGCCGACGGCTGCGAGTGGCTGACCGGCGAGACCATCACGGTCGACGGCGCCGAGCATCTCGCCACGCAAGGCGGCTTCTACGATCTGCGCGCCTGGGGCGACGAGGAATGGCGCGTCGCGCGCGAGTCGATCCGCGCGACCAACGAGAAGGACCGCGCGGCGCGCGGGCCATAGGATAGAGGTTTCTCAATGGCTCAACTGCACCCGTTCTACGAAGCGCATCGTCCGCAGATGGAAGCGGCGATGCGTCAGCGTCTCGATTTCGCGGATCCTTTGCTTCGAAAGCACTTGAATCTCGGCGACACCGCCGATCTGCGCCGAGACATCATGGACGAATTCGCCACTGTGCTCCGGCAGAT
>JAXDOA010000390.1:0-4133 GCA_034669125.1 Hyphomicrobiales bacterium | reverse complement strand
GGGCTCGAGCTGACCCAGATGATCCGCCAGCCGGGCGCCAACAATAATCCCTATGTGCCGATCATTATGCTGACCGGCCATTCGGAGAAGAAGCGCGTGATCGCGGCGCGCGATGCCGGGGTCACTGAGTTCCTCGCCAAGCCGATCTCGGCCAAGGGGCTCTATCAGCGCGTGCTCAACGTGGTCGCCAATCCGCGCCCGTTCATCCGCACCAAGAGCTATTTCGGGCCGGACCGGCGGCGCAACGCCAATCCGAATTACGCCGGCGCCGAGCGGCGCAAGGGCGGCAAGGCCGACGTAATCAAGCAGCAGCCGCTGCTCGAAAAGGCGATGACCACCGCATGAGTGAAGCAGGAAGGCACGAATGAGCGAGAGGAAGGCCAATCTGGCGGCGGTGTCGACGTTCGCCGACCATGAGGTGATCGTGCCGCCGAACAAGCTCAAGAAGGCGGTGGAGAGACTCAAGCCCGGCGCCAAGGTCGACTTCGATCCGGTGGCGCGCGCCGAGGCCGCGCTCGCCGAACTGGCCGACGATTTCTCCGTCTGGATGGATCAGGAATGCGTGCGGCTCGACATCGCGCGCAACACCATCAAGGCATCCGGCATCACGCCCGGCAATCGCGATGTGCTGTTCCGCGCCGTGCATGACATCAAGGGGCAGGCTGCGACATTCGGCTTTCCGCAGGTCGCGCCGGTCGCGGACAGCCTGTGCCGGCTGATCGAGCATACGCCGGACATCGAGCGCTTGCCCCTGCGCCTGATCGATCAGCACGTCGACGCGATCCGCGCCATCACGCATCGCAACACGCGCGGCGACGGGAGCAAATATGCAGCACAGCTCGCCGAAAAGCTGCGTCAGGTGACGGATGAGTTCCTCGTCCGCGAGAACCGCGACCGGCCGGATACGCTGGAATCGATCCTGTCGCCGGCGCTGTCGCCGTCCAGCTGAAGTCTAGGCGGCGGCGACAGCCGCGCGGCCGGTGTCGTTGGCGGGCACGATGTGGCTCATATCGCCCATCTCGACGAGGTCGTCGCAGAACAGCCGCGCCTCTTCACGCGCGGCTTCCGTGGCATAGCGGCGCAACAGCGTCATCAGCGGCTCGACATCGCCCGCCGGCATGCGTGCGCAGCTTGTCAGCACGCGTTCCACCATGCGGCGCTTGAGCCGCGTGGTACCGCCGGGCTCCGCCTGCACGCCGGTTTCCTGCATCGCCTCGATGGCGGCGCGGAACGCCGGATAGACCGAGGCCGGCAGGCCGGCACGCTGGTAGACCGCCTTGAAACCGGCCGCGCGGCGGTCGTGCAGCAGCGCGCTGATGCGCGAAGCCGGCAACCCGGTCAGCTCGACCAGCGCCTGCTCGAAGAAGTCGATGTTGCCGGAGAGCAGCGAGCGCAGCACGAGACCGGCGGTGAGTTGGCCGGTTGCGCGCAAATGACCGATCAGCGGCGAGACCTCGGTGCTCTGCGAGACCGCGGCGAGGATCACGGTCGCCTTTTCGCAGGCTTCCTGCGCGATGCGCTGAGCCCTGCCCTCTTCCAGCCAGTTCCGCGCGACCACGAACCCGGCGAGTGTTTCGGACAGCTTGACCACCAGCACCTGTCGGATCGCAACCGGCAGGTCGGGCCATGCGAACAGCGATTCCCGGATCGCCGCGAGATGGCCGAAGCGCTCCACGATGCGGTCGAGCGAGAACGCCGCCAAATCGGCGCCGGCGTTTTCGATCAGGACCAGGCACGCCTCGGCGCAGCCGACTTCGGCGATCGCGGCCGAGACCGAGCGCGGCAGCGCCGCGCGCCGCGCGATGGCGCTCTGGATGTCGGCACCACCGACCGCGATCGAATCCACCAGATCGGAGTCGAGCAACAGCGGCGAGCGTTCCAGCACGATCGCGGCAATGTGCGGCTGATCGTTGACGAGCGCATGCACCACGGCGGCCGGCGCGTCGCGGCTCGAACCCAGCGCGTCGGCAAGCGCATGCCGCACCAGCGGCGACGGATCGTCCAGCAGCATGATCATCGCGCCTTCGGCGGCGATGCGGTCGTCATGCGACAGGTCGGAATAAAGATAGGCGCGTGCCAGCGCCGACGTCGCTTCCGCACGCTCGGCGGCCTCGGCCGTCCGGATCCACTGGAGAAACTGACGTACGATCATGACGGACGCTACGAACTCACAAAGCCGCAAGACACACGGCGATGGATCGCAGCCTAAGCCCTGCGGCTTAACAAACGGTTCACCATAACTCTTTGGGATTCTTGCCGAATTATTAAGACGGCAAAACCGCTGGCGCGCCGCGGCTGATCGGGCGAAGTGGACCGGGGGGATCAGCGTGTCCCGTGATCACTCCCGCCATGTGGAAAGCCACCTTCGTATGGCGAACGAAGCGCCGGCTTCCAAAGATTTGGACGCGGCTTTGGGTGGGAACAAGTGACGGTCAGGTCGGTGCAAACCGCCTGCCTAGAAAATCGTCAAACCTCACCGCGTGCGAACAAGTCTTCAGCAGCCACGGTTCTGCTGTCGGCCAGCCGGAGCCGAGATTTTCGGAAATCAATGACTTATCCGGCTGGCACGCATCGTGCTTCGGTAAGCAATAGCGCAGCATCGTTCCGGCGATTGCTTCAGGTTGGCGTGCCACGCACCGTGGGGACCATGCGATGATCGCATCCCTCGAAAGGTTTGGCGTGCGCGCGCTGAGCCAAAACCAAGCTCCGTGTCGGAGGCGGCTTGGTCTCCTCGCGCGAGAGCTTCTCCACAATATCAGCACCCTCACCCCCAGCGAACCTCCACTGCGTCTTCGCCTCATTCTGATTCAACAACCGTCACGACAGGGAGAATGAACCATGTGCGATCGACTCGGTTGCATGCATTTGCCGAACTTCAAGACGATAGACTTCAGCCGCCGCAACTTCCTCAGGGCTACAGCGGCAACGACGTTGACGATGGCGGTCGGCGGCGGCCTCATGGGCCCGGCTCACGCGGCAAGCACCATCAAGTCCACGCACGGCTCCGGCTTCTGCAATCTCAATGTGTTCCTGTCGCACGCGCTGCAGACCGCGAAGGACGACGGCGTCGAGCTTGAATTCATCAACACGCCGACCTTCGCCGAACAGGTGACATTCCTCGGCATGGGGCAGGTTGACGTCGGCCTCATGCCCTACACCAGCTTCATGGCACTGTTCGACGCGGGCGCGCCGGTCAAGATCGTCGCCGGTGGCGGCATCGAAGGCTGCGTCATTGTTTCGCAGCCCGGCCTCGACACTCCGGAGAAACTGAAAGGCAAGACACTCGGCACCTTCCAGCTCGATACGCTCGAAGTGATGCCCTACGACTACCTCAAGAAGCACGGCGTCAGCTTCAAGGACATCAAGGTCCGCTACATGGGCACGACGCCCGAGGCGGTCGAAGCCTTCAAGGCTGGCGCGCTCGACTGGATCTGCACCATCGAGCCTTACGGCTCCGCGCTGCTCAACGACGTGAAGGGCTCGCACAAGCTGTCCGACGGCACGGATATCTACGGCAAGGGCTATACCGACTGCGTGCTCGCCTGCCGCACCGACCTGATCAAGCAGAACCCGGCAGGCTTGAAGGGGCTGATCAAGGGCATGATGAAGGCGCAGGCGATGGCCGAGACCAAGCCGGACGAAACACTCACCAAGCTGGTCGGCACCTACTACAAGACCTCGATGGAGAACGCCAAGATCGCGATGGGCAAGCAGCCCGCCGTGGTCGATGCGCGCAGCCAGACCCAGTTCATCCTCGACCGCACCGACTCACTCGTCGAGATGGGTTACATCAAGAAGAAGCCGACCCGCGACTCCATCGACTGGACGCTGCTGGAACAGGTGATCGCCGAGAACAAGGACCTCTACGCCAGCCTCAAAAACAAGTCGGCGTGAGCGTGCCGGTGACGTATATCGCTCACCCGCAGGATGCAATCGTTGCCGTGGCGGACGGAGATGCATCCCCGCCGCCACGCCGCTTCGCTATTCCGGAGGCGGTCGCGCGCTCCGCCTCGCGCATTGGCTGGGCGATCGCGTCGGTCGGGCTGTTCGCCGGCATTTGGGAGCTGCTCTGGTTCTGGGGCATCGCCGACCCCAAGCTGCTGCCGCCGCCGCACGTGTTTCTCGGCAACTTC
>JAXDOA010000389.1:0-3020 GCA_034669125.1 Hyphomicrobiales bacterium | reverse complement strand
GTGACAATGCAACCGGGACAGGTGCAGCTTTGGCGTATCGCGAATACGTCTTCGCGCGGCAGCGTCTTCATGACCGGGTTCGGACCCGCAAATGCAACGGCGCCGGTCACGCCGCAGATTTTTACCTGGAAGCAGATCGCCCAGGACGGTGTGCAGTTCACCGGCGGGAATTACGACAACAGCAAGAATCCCACCCTGACGATCTCGCCCGGCGGCCGTGCCGATCTCCTGGTACAGGCGCCGACCGAACCGGGTCAGTACATCCTGTTCGCCGCGCAGGTCAGAAGCAGGTGTGAGACGCTCGCGGCCGCACCGACGATTCCAACCGTCCCGCCGCCGCCGCCGCGCCGCGGGCCCTATCCGAGTCCGATCTGCAGCGTGCAGACCGCAACGCCGTTTCTGCAGGTGAACGTGACCGGTCCGGCCGCGACCGGCAATCAGGCGCAGTTCATTCCGCAGGCTGCTGTGGAGGCCGCTTTTCCGACATTCCTCGCGGACATTTTGGAGAGCGAGGTCAGGGGCACGAAGACGGTTGCGTTCGAATCGACTCCGACCGGCGGCCGGCCCGGGACCATGCACAGCATTGACGGAAAGCAGTTCGACGGCAATGTCGGCGAAGTTGTCCTGCTCAACAACGTTGAGGAGTGGAAGATAGTCAACAAGACCGTCAATGGCGGGCTTCAGACAATCGACGGCAAGCCCAAGGTCGTCACGACCGATCCGCCGGGGGTGGTCGATCATCCGTTCCACATCCACATCAATCCGTTCCAGATCACTGAGTTTTTCGATCCGAACGAAGTGCTCCCCGGAACCACGACCTACAAATACGTCTTCGATGGACAAGCCGGGGCGGGACAATGCCCGCTCGACATCACCAAGCCTGAAACATGGAAGCCATGCGACTCGCAGGCATCAACAACCGGCCGGGTTTGGTGGGACGTCTTCCCGATTCCGACAGGGCGCGCAGTGTTCCTCGACAACAACTCACGGATGGTTCTGGTGCCCGGCTATTTCAAGATGCGCAGCCGATTCGTCGATTACACGGGCCAATACGTGATCCACTGCCACATCTTGGCGCATGAGGATCGCGGCATGATGACGATCGTCCAGGTGGTCCCGCTCACGACCCCCTATTCGCATCAGTAGCGGCGCATCGCCAGCACCGCGGACGCGCGTACCGTTGAGCGAGACCCAGGCGGCGCTCCGCCCGCGCGGCCGCTCGGCTTGTCGCGCCCGCGGCCATTGCGATAGGCTCCCGTTGCCGAACCTGCCGGGCAGCGTCTCACGGGAGTTTTCCATGAAAAAATGCGCGTTTCTGCTGGCTGCGGTGCTGCTCGCGGCTTCACCTTTAGCGGCGCAGGAGGGCGCGCCGTTGAAAACCGCCGTCGACGGCACCTTCGCGCCGCACGCGATGCCGAAGCTCGGCGGCGGCTATGAGGGCTTCAACATCGATCTGACCAACGAGATCGGCAAGCGCCTCAAGCGCCCGGTGACGATCGACGCCGTACAGTTCTCCGGCCTCGTGCCGGCACTGCAGGCCGGCACCTACGATTTCCTCGGCGCGCCGACGACGGTGACGAAAGAGCGCGCCGACAACATGCTGTTCACCGAAGGCTACCTCAACACCGACTTCCAGTTCCTGATCAAGAAGGGCGCCCCGAAGGTCGAGAAGCTCGAAGACCTCAAGGGCAAGACCGTCTCGGTGAACAAGGGCTCGGCCTACGATTCATGGGCGCGCGATCTTGAGGGAAAGATCGGCTGGAAGGTCGAAAGCTTCGGCACCCAGACAGACGCCGTGCAGGCCGTCCTCGCCGGGCGCGCCGACGCGAACGTCGCCGGCAATACGGCGATCGCCTGGGCGGTGAAGAACAATCCGCAGCTCGAACTGTCCTACCTCCACTCCACCGGCCTCGTTTGGGCCACGGCGCTGCGCAAGGACTCTGGCGAGCTGCGCAAGACAATCGAGAACGCCATCGAATGCATGAAGCTCGACGGCACGATCGCCAACATGCACGAGAAGTGGTTCGGCATTAAGCCGGCGCCCGGCTCCGCGGCCGTGACCGTGTTCCCCGGCTACGGCGTGCCCGACATGGCAGGGTATGATCCGACGCCGCACACGCCGCAGTGCAACTGACGCACGATGAAGACTGACCGGCCGCCGATCCTTCAGGTTCGCGGCCTGCACAAGAGCTTCGGCCACACGGAAGTCCTGCGCGGGATCGATCTATCGGTCGCCGCGCAGGAGCTTGTCTTCATCATCGGCCCGTCCGGCTCGGGCAAGAGCACGCTGCTGCGCTGCTGCAACCGGCTCGAAGAGCCGACCGGCGGCGCGATCGTCGTCGACGGCACCGACCTGATGGCGCGCGGCACCGACATCAACGCGATGCGGCGCAAGATCGGCATGGTGTTTCAATCGTTCAACCTCTACCCGCACATGACCGCGCTGGGGAACGTGACGCTGGCGCTGCGCAAGGTTGCCGGAAAATCCCGCACCGACGCAGACAAGCTCGGCATGGCGGCGCTCGACCGCGTGGGCCTTGCGGCGAAAGCGAAGTCCTATCCGGGCGAGCTCTCGGGCGGCCAGCAGCAGCGCGTCGCGATCGCGCGTGCGCTCGCGCTGGAGCCGACCGTGATGCTGTTCGACGAACCGACCTCGGCGCTCGATCCCGAGCTGGTCGGCTCGGTGCTCGCCGTGATGCGCGAGCTCAAGACCGCCGGCATGACCATGCTGGTGGTCAGCCACGAGATGCGCTTTGCGCGTGACGCCGCCGACCGCGTGATCTTCATGGATCATGGCGTGATCGTCGAGGAAGGCCCGCCGGGAGAGATGTTCGGCACCCCGCAGGAGCCGCGCACGCGCGCCTTCATCGCGGAGCTGACGCGGTGAGTAGCAGAACGCACCGCTCTCTCCATTCCCTCCCCCCTTGTGGGGGAGGGTTAGGGAGGGGGTCGGGATTGTGGCGATGGTGGCGCCCCACGCATGACCCCCACCCCCAACCCCACCCCACCAGGGGGTGGGG
>JAXDOA010000388.1:0-11687 GCA_034669125.1 Hyphomicrobiales bacterium | reverse complement strand
CTCTCCCGCCTCGCTTCGCTCGGCACCCTCACCCCGCTTTGCGGGGCGAGGGGAAGGACACCGGTGATGACCACCACCCTCCTCATCGTGCAAACGCTGAACGGCCTGCAGCTCGGGGTGCTGCTGTTCCTGATCGCGGCGGGCTTAACGCTCGTGTTCGGCGTGATGGATTTCATCAACCTGGCACATGGCGTGCAGTACATGCTGGGCGCCTACCTCGCGGTGATGTTCTACGGCCTCACCGGCAATTTCCTGTTCGCCCTGATCCTCGCGCTCGGCGCCACGCTCGCCTTCGGGCTGCTGCTCGAATTCGCGGTGTTCCGCCATCTCTACGACCGCGATCATCTCGATCAGGTGATTGCGACCTTCGGCATCATCCTGTTCCTGAACCAGGGCGTGAAGATTCTCTGGGGCGCGTCGCCCTTGAGCCTGCCGATGCCTGAGGCGCTGTCCGGCTCGGTCGTGCTGATGCCCGGCATTCTCTATCCGGTGTGGCGGCTGGTCATCATCGGCTCCGGCCTCGGCGTCGCGCTGCTGCTCTATCTGCTGGTGAGCCACACCCGCGTCGGCATGCTGGTGCGCGCGGGCGCCACTAATGCGCCGATGGTCTCGGCGCTCGGCATCAACATCCGCCGCCTGTTCATGATCGTGTTCGGTTTCGGCACCATGCTGGCGGGCTTCGCCGGCATCATGATCGCGCCGATCCTCTCGGTGGAACCCGGCATGGGCGACACCATCCTCATTCTCGCGTTCGTCGTGATCGTGATCGGCGGCATCGGCTCGATCCGCGGCGCGTTCCTCGCGGCGCTCATCATCGGGCTGGTCGACACGCTCGGCCGTTCGTTTTCGGTCGATATCCTGCGGCTGTTCATGGCGCCCTCGCCCGCCCGCACCGTCGGGCCGGCCATCGCCTCGATGCTGATCTATCTGTTGATGGCGGTCGTGCTTTACGTCCGCCCCGCCGGCCTGTTCCCCGCGAAGGGCCGCTGAGATGGCGGAAGCCGCCCTGTCCGCCACCGAGGCAAAGACACGGCGTTCGCTGATCTCCGGCAATGCATTGCCGATTGCGATCTTTCTCCTGTTCGCCCTGGTGCCGCTGTTCGCGGCGTTCCGGGCCGAAGCCTACGTACTGAGCCTCGTCACGCGGGTGATGATCTTCGCGATCGCGGCGCTCGCGCTCGATCTCTTGATCGGCTACGGCGCATTGGTGTCGTTCGGCCACGCGGCGTTCATCGGGCTCGGTGCCTATGCGATCGGCATTCTGGCGTCGCACGGCATCAACGATGCGCTGATCTCGCTGCCCGCCGCGCTCGCCCTGTCCGGCTTGTTCGCGCTTGCGACCGGGATCGTGTGCCTGCGCACCAAGGGCGTCTACTTCATCATGATCACGCTGGCGTTCGGCCAGATGGCGTACTTCACGGCGAGTTCGCTTGCGCCCTATGGCGGCGACGACGGCCTCACCGTGCGGATGCGCTCGACGTTTGCCGGCCTGCCGGTCTTCGCCAATGACCGCGCGCTCTATTACATCTGCCTCCTTGCGCTGCTCGGCGCGTACCTGCTGTGCCGCACGCTGGTCGCCTCGCGCTTTGGCCGCGTCTATCGCGGCGCGCGTGAAAATCCGTTGCGCATGGGCACCATCGGTTTCGACGTCTATCGTTTCCAGCTTGTCGCCTATGTGATCTCCGGCATGCTCGGGGGGCTCTCAGGCTTCCTGCTCGCCAACGCGGCCGAGTTCGTGAGCCCCGCCTACATGTCATGGCAGCGCTCGGGCGAACTGCTCATCATGGTGATCTTCGGCGGCATCGGTACGCTCAACGGCGCGATCATCGGCGCGGCGGCGTTCCTGCTCACCGAGGAATGGCTGTCGGGCATCACCGAGCACTGGAAGGTGATCTTCGGGCCGCTGCTGGTGGTGGTCGCACTGTTTGCACGCGGCGGGCTGATCGGCGTCGCCGAAAGGCTGCGGAGGATGGTCCGTGGCTGAGGCCGTGCTGCGCATCCAGAATCTCACCAAGAATTTCGGCGGCCTGCGCGTCACCGACGGCGTGACCCTCGACGTGATGCCGGGCGAACTACACGCCGTGATCGGGCCGAACGGCGCCGGCAAGACCACGCTGATCAACCAGATTTCCGGATTGCTGGCGCCCGATGCCGGAACGATCCTGTTCGCCGGCGAGGATGTGACGACCATGCCGGTCGCGGGGCGCGCGCAGCGCGGGCTCGCGCGCTCGTTCCAGATCACCTCCATCCTGCCGCGATTTTCAGTGCTGGAGAATGTCGCGCTCGCCGTGCAGGCGCGGCGCGGCACGAGCTTCCGGTTTTTCGGACATGCGGCGGATGAGGAGGAGTTGAATGCCCCCGCAATGGCCGCGCTTGCGCAGGTCGGGCTTGCCGAGCGTGCGGACGCTCCCGCCGGCGAGCTCTCGCATGGCGAGAAGCGCGCGCTCGAGCTCGCGATTGCACTTGCGATGGAGCCGAAGCTGTTGCTGCTCGACGAGCCGATGGCCGGGACCGGACATGACGAGAGCGAGCGTCTGGTCGCGGTGCTGCGCTCTCTCAAGGGGCGCTTCCCCATGGTGCTGGTCGAGCACGACATGACGGCCGTGTTTGCGCTCGCGGATCGCATCTCGGTGCTGATCTACGGCCGCATTCTCGCGAGCGGCCCGCCCGCGCAGGTGCGCGCCGACCCGCAGGTCGTCACCGCCTATCTCGGCGAGGAGATGGAATGATGCTCGCCGTGGAAAAACTGCAGGCCGGCTACGGCCCCGCGCATGTGCTGTTCGACGTGAGCTTTTCCGTCGGCGCGGGTGAAGTCGTGACGCTGCTCGGCCGCAACGGCATGGGCAAGACCACCACGATCCGCACGCTGATGGGCCTTTTGCCGGCGCGCGGCGGCACCGCGCTCTTTGAGGGCGAGGCGTTGCTCGGCCGCCCGCCCTATCGCATCGCGCAGCGCGGGCTCGGCCTCGTGCCCGAAGGACGGCAGGTGTTTCCGACGCTGTCGGTGGAGGAGAACCTGGTCGCGACCGCTGCCGCCCGGCACGGCACCGCGCGCTGGACGCTGGCGCGCGTGTACGAGTTCTTCCCGCGCCTCGCCGAGCGGCGCGCCAACATGGGAAATCAGCTGTCCGGCGGCGAGCAGCAGATGCTGGCGATCGGCCGGGCGCTGATGACCAATCCGAAACTGCTGATTCTGGACGAGGCGACCGAAGGACTGGCCCCGCTGATCCGCAGCGAGATCTGGGCCTGTCTGGCGCGGCTCAAGAGCGAGGGTCAGGCGATCCTGCTGGTCGATAAGCACCTCGACGCGCTCACGAAGATCGCCGATCGCCATGTGGTGATCGAGAAGGGTCACGTGGTGTGGAGCGGCACGTCGGCGGCGCTCGCGGCGGATGCGAGCATCAAGGCGAGATATTTGCAGGTCTAAGCGCTACTCCGCCGCCTGCTTCCAGCCGGGCGTCGCATGCCCTTTCGGCTTCGCCTTGCGCTTGAGCTCGGTGAGGTCCGCGCGGTCGCGCACCGAGTTGCGGAAGATCTGGTCGCGGCCAGGCAGATACTGCGGCGGGCAATGGATGTTGGTCGCGCCGTACCAGGCCGCCGCCTTCATGGTGAAGAACGGATCGACCAGATGCGGGCGCGCCAGCGCTACAAGGTCAGCGCGGCCGGCCGCCACAATGGTATTGATCTGATCCGCGCTGGTGATTGCGCCGACGCACATGGTGGCGAGCCCCGCCTCGTTGCGGATCTGGTCGGAGAACGGCAACTGAAACATGCGGCCGTAGATCGGCTCGGCGTCGGGCGTCGTCTGCCCGGTCGACACATCGATCAGGTCAACGCCGGCGTCCGCGAAGGCGCGCGCGACCATAACTGCGTCGTCGCCGGTCAGGCCACCCGCCTCCCAGTCGGTCGCCGAGATGCGCACCGACATCGGCTTCTCGTCCGGCCACGCCTTGCGCAACGCACGAAACACTTCAATCGGGAAGCGCAGGCGGTTTTCCAGCGTGCCGCCGTATTCGTCGGTGCGCCGGTTGGTCAGCGGCGAGATGAAGCTCGCCAGCAGATAGCCGTGCGCGCAGTGCAGTTCGAGCATGTCGAAGCCGGCGCGGTTCCCGCGCTCGGCAGCCTGCACGAAGTCGGCGAGGACCTGGTCCATGTCGGCGCGCGTCATCTCGCGCGGCACCTGGCTGTCCGGATAGTACGGGATCGGCGAGGCCGAGACGATCGGCCAGGCGCCTTGCGCGAGCGGCTGGTCCATGCCCTCCCACATCAGTTTGGTGGCGCCCTTGCGCCCCGCGTGGCCGAACTGGAGACAGAATTTCGCCGCCGAGTTGGCATGCACGAAATCGACGATGCGCTTGTATGCCGCCTCCTGCGCGTCGTTGTAGAGGCCGGTGCAGCCGAGCGTGATGCGCGCGTCCGCCGAGACGCAGACCATCTCGGTGAAGATCAGTCCGGCGCCGCCAGTGGCGCGGCTGCCGAGATGCACCAGATGCCAGTCCGTCGGCATGCCGTCTTGCGCCGAATACTGGTCCATCGGCGAGACGACGACGCGATTGTTCACCGTCATGCCGCGCAGTCGGAACGGCTGGAACATCGGCACGGTCGGCTTCACGAGATCAACATCGAAGCCCTGATTGCGCACGTCGCGCGCCACGAGCTTGTCGATCTCGGCGACGAACTCCGGGGCGCGTAGCGCGAGGTTGTCGTAGGTGATCGCCTTGGAGCGCGTCATCAGCCCGAACGCGAAGCGCGTCGGGTCCATGTCCCAGAAGCGGCGCACGTGCTCGAACCAGACCAGCGACACGTCGGCCGAATGCTGGGTCTTCTCGACCTCGAGGCGGCGCTCGGTCTGGTAATGTGCGAGCGCCCGTTTCACGTCGTGCCCGCCGGCGGCCTTGAAAGCCTCGTAGAGCGCGATCGCGTCTTCCATCGCGAGCTTGGTGCCGGAGCCGATGGAGAAATGCGCGGTCGCCTTGGCGTCGCCGATGAGCACGATGTTGTCGTGGGTCCAGCTTTCGCAGCGAATGGTCGGGAAGCTGCGCCAGAGCGAGCGGTTGATGATGAGCTTGTGCCCGGCGAGTTCCTTGGCGAACACGCCTTCGAGGAAACGCGCGGACCCGGCCTCGTCGAGCTTGTCGAGGCCTGCGCGTGCGAATGTCTCGGGATCGGTCTCCATCACCCAGGTCGATTGCCCGGGTTCGTATTGATAGCAGTGCGCGATGAAGATGCCGTGCTCGGTCTCCCTGAAGAAGAACGTGAAGGCATCGAATGGACGGGTCGAGCCCATCCAGGCAAACTTGTTTGGGCGCAGATCGATGCTCGGCTTGAACGCCGCGGCATGCTTCTCGCGGATGCGCGAATTGATGCCGTCCGCCGCAACGACCAAGTCGGCGTCGCTGGTATCGGAACCGTATTCGGTCTGGAATTTCAGCTCGACGCCGAGCGCGCGGGCCCGTTCATGCAGCAGCCGCAGCAGTGTGACGCGCGAGCAGCCGCAGAAGCCGTTCCCGCCGATGCGGTGCACCGTGCCCTTGTGGTGGATCTCGATGTCATCCCAGTAGGCGAAGTTCGCCGTGATGGCGCGGTAGCTTTCGAGGTCGTATTTCTCGAAGGTCTCGAGCGTCTCATCGGAGAACACGACCCCGAAGCCGAACGTATCGTCCGCCCGGTTGCGCTCGTAGACGGTGAGCCGCATTTGCGGCCAGGCCTTCTTCGCCAGAATCGCGAAGTAGAGTCCGGCCGGACCGCCGCCGATCACGTCGACTTTCATGAGGTTTCTCCACCTCGGGAATGGAAATTACTTTAAGCTTAAAATAATTTTTCCGCAAGGGCCTCCAGCTGCTTGAAGCCTGGAAATTTGAAGCTTAAAGTAATTTGGCCCTGACGGAATCAGGGCCGCGCAGAGGCGCTTCATGACAATCCTCGACGGGCGGCATGCTCTGGTGACCGGCGGAGGGCGCGGCATCGGCCGGGCCATCGCGGCATCGCTTAGCGGAGCCGGCGCGGCAGTCACGGTGCTGGGCCGGCAGGAAACCGCGCTCAAGGATGCGGTCAGCGCGGGCCATGCCAAGGGCTACGTGATGGCGGATGTCACGGACGAGAGCGCCGTCAACGCCGCGGTGAAACAGGCCGTGTCGGAACGCGGCTCAGTCGACATTCTCATTGCGAATGCGGGAAGCGCGGTGAGCGTTCCGTTCGCGAAGAGCTCGAACGCGCAGTTTCGCGAAATGTTCGATCTCAACGTGATGGGCGTGGTGCACACCACGCGCGCGGTGCTCGGCGACATGACGAAACGTGGCTTCGGCCGCATCGTCGTCAATTCATCCGTCGCGGGCCTTAAGGGCTACGCTTACGTAACCGCCTACTGCATGGCGAAGCATGCCGTCGTCGGCTTCGTGCGCGCTCTCGCTCAAGAGACAGTCAAGAGCGGCGTCACCGTGAACGCCGTGTGCCCCGGCTACACCGATACCGACCTGGTGCAGGACGGCTTCGTGCATGTGATGGAGAAGACCGGGCGGACCCGCGAGCAGGCGCTCGCCGCCATGCTCAAGGACAAGCCAATCAGCCGCCTGATCACGCCGGAGGAAGTGGCCTCGGCGGTGCTCTACCTGTGCTCGCCCGGCGCGAGCGCCATCACCGGCACGACGCTCACCGTCGCGGGCGGAGAGATCTGATGGACGATCGCGTCATCCCGCTCGACTCCGAGACCAAGGTTTCCGAACGCCCGGCCGATCACGAGGCCGAGCTGCGGCTGTGGCTGCGGCTGCTCACCTGCACGACCCTGATCGAGGGCGAGGTCCGCCGGCGGCTGCGCGACACCTTCGACGTGACCTTGCCGCGCTTCGACCTGATGGCGCAGCTCGACAAGGCGCCGAACGGAATGACGCTCGGCGAATTGTCCCGACGCATGATGGTGTCGAACGGCAACGTGCCGGTATTGGCCGAGCGCCTGGTCGAGCAGGGCCTGCTCGACCGCCGCGCCGCGCCGAAGGATCGCCGCGCGCAGATCGTCAGCCTCACGGCGGAAGGCCGCCGCGTGTTCCGCACCATGGCGCGCACGCACGAGGACTGGATCGCGGAGATTTTCGCCGGGCTCGATGCGGGCGAGATCGAGCAGCTGATGGCGCTGCTGGCGAAGACCAAGGCGTCGGCGCGCAACGCCGAACGGGGTGCCGAATGATCGCGAACCCCGTCACGCTCCCTCTTTCGGACTACAAGGCGCAGCACGTGTGCCTGACTGTCGACGGCAAGGTCGCGACGGTGACGCTTAACCGGCCGGACAAGAAGAACCCACTCACCTTCGAGAGCTACGCCGAGATTGCCAACATCTTCCGCGCCGCCGCGAAGGACAAGGCCGTGAAGGCCTTCGTCATCACCGGCGAAGGCGGCAATTTCTGCTCCGGCGGCGACGTGTTCGAGATCATCGGCCCGCTGGTCGAGATGAACACCGTCGACCTGCTTGAGTTTACCCGCATGACCGGCGAAGCCGTGAAAGCGATGCGCCAGTGCCCGCAGCCGATCGTGGCGGCGATCGACGGCGTGTGCGCGGGCGCGGGCGCGATCCTCGCGATGGCGTCGGACCTGCGTGTCGGCACCGCGAAGGCCAAGGTGGCGTTCCTGTTCAACCGTGTGGGGCTCGCGGGCTGCGACATGGGCGCCTGCGCGATCCTGCCGCGCATCATCGGGCAGGGCCGCGCATCCGAGCTGCTCTACACCGGCCGCGCGATGGACGGCGAGGAAGCGGAGCGCTGGGGTTTCTTCAACCGACTCGCAGCGCCCGATGCAGTGATCGCCGAGGCGACCAGGCTGGCGCAGGAATTCGCCGACGGTCCGACCTTCGCCAACGCCATGACCAAGCGCATGCTGGAAATGGAATGGGCGATGTCGGTCGAGCAGGCGATCGAGGCGGAGGCGGTCGCGCAGGCGCTGTGCATGGAGACGGAGGATTTCGCGCGCGCGTTCCGTGCCTTCGCCGCGAAACAGAAACCGGTGTTCGAGGGCAACTGATGTCGCTCGCCGAGACGCTCAGCTGGCCGTTCTTCGAGGAGCATCACCGGCGCTTCGCCGAGGAGCTTGCGCGCTGGGCCGATGCGACCTTGCCGGGCCTGCCACACGATGACGTGGACGAGGCCTGCCGTGCGCGCGTCGCGGCCCTCGGCAAGGCTGGGTTCTTCAGGGCATGCGTGCCGGCCGAATACGGCGGGCTGCATGCGAAACTCGACGTGCGCACGCTGTGCATCGCGCGCGAGATTTTGGCGTTCCGCGACGGACTTGCGGATTTCGCCGTCGCCATGCAGGGGCTCGGCACCGGCTCGATCTCGCTCTACGGCACGCCGGAACTGAAGGCTCGCTATCTGCCGCCGGTGCGCGACGGCAAGGCCATCGCGGCCTTTGCGCTGTCCGAGCCGGAGGCAGGCTCCGATGTCGCCGCGATGGCGACAACGGCCACGCCCGACGGCAATGCGCATGTGCGCATCGACGGAACGAAGACCTGGATCTCCAACGGCGGCATCGCCGACCATTACGTGGTGTTCGCGCGCACCGGCGAAGGCGCGGGCGCGAAGGGTCTCTCGGCGTTCATGGTCGATGCCGATACGCCGGGGCTGACTGTCGCGGAGCGCATCGATGTGATCGCGCCGCATCCGCTTGCGACGCTGAAATTCGATACCTGCCGCGTGCCGATTTCTAACCGTCTCGGGGCGGCAGGCGAGGGCTTCAAGGTGGCGATGGCAACGCTCGATATTTTTCGCGCGACCGTCGGCGCGGCGGCGCTCGGCTTTGCGCGCCGCGCGCTGCATGAGACGGTCGAGCATGCGGCGACGCGAAACCTGTTCGGCGCGCCGCTCGGCGAGTTGCAGATGACTCAGAGCGCGATTGCCGACAGCGCCACGGAAGTCGATGCCGCCGCGCTGCTGGTCTATCGCGCGGCCTGGACCAAGGATAAAGGCGCCGCGCGCGTCACCCGCGAGGCCGCGATGGCGAAGATGTTCGCCACGGAAGCCGCGCAGCGCGTGATCGACCGCGCCGTGCAGCTGCATGGCGGGCGCGGCGTCACCAAGGGCGAGAAGGTCGAGGAGCTGTATCGCGAGATCCGCGCGCTGCGCATCTACGAAGGCGCAACCGAGGTGCAGAAGATCGTGATTGCACGCGAGGCCTTGAAGAACCGCCCAGCGAAACCCGCGCTGGCGGCGGAATGATGGAGCACGTCATGATCCGATCGGGACATGCCGATACCTTCGCGCGGGACAACCTGCCGCCGCGCGAGCAGTGGCCGGAGTTCCGTTTCACCCTGCCGGAGCTGCAATATCCGGAGCGGCTCAATTGCGTGGGGAATTTCGTCGACCGCTGGGTGGCTGGCGGTGACGGCGACCGCGTCGTGATCGTGTCACCCTATGAGACCTGGACCTACGCGGAGCTTGCCGCGCGCATCAACCGCATCGCCAATGTGCTGACCCGCGACCTCGGGCTCGTGCCGGGCAATCGCGTGCTGCTGCGCGCGCCGAATTCGCCGATGGCGATCGCCTGCTATCTGGCGATCATCAAGGCCGGCGGCGTGACGGTCGCCACCATGCCGCTCCTGCGCGCCAAGGAGCTGTCGTACGTGGTGGCAAAAGCCAGAATCAAACTCGCGCTGTGCGACACGCGATTATTCGACGAGATGGAGAAAACAAGGCCGCTCGCGCGCGAGCTCGAGCGCATCGTTTATTGGGGTGAAGGCCAGCTCGAAGATCTGATGGCGCGACCGGGCTATGGGAATTTCACCGCCTGCGACACCGCCGCCGACGACGTCTGCCTGATCGCGTTCACCTCGGGCACCACCGGCGTGCCGAAGGGTACGATGCATTTCCAGCGCGACATGCTGGCGAGTTGCGACAGTTATTCGAAATACGTATTGCAGCCGAACCGCGATGACCGTTTCATTGGCTCGGCACCGCTGGCCTTCACGTTCGGGCTCGGCGGTCATGTGCTGTTCCCGTTCCGCGTCGGCGCGGCGACGATCCAGCTCGAGAAGGCTCCGCCCGAAGACCTGCTGCCGGCCATCGCAAAATATCGCGCCACGATCTGCTTCACGGCGCCGACCGCGTACCGGGCGATGCTACCCAAGCTCGGCGAGTACGACATTTCCTCGCTGCGCAAATGCGTCTCGGCTGGCGAGACGCTGCCGAAGGCCACATTCGATGCCTGGCACAAGGCGACCGGGCTGAGAATCCTCGACGGCATCGGCGCGACCGAGATGATGCACATCTTCATCGGCTCGCCCGAGAACGAAATCCGTGCGGGCGCGACCGGCAAGGCCGTGCCGGGCTACGAGGCAAAGGTGATCGACGATGACGGCCGCGAGTGTGCAGCCGGTACCGTGGGTTACCTCGCGGTGCGCGGCCCGACCGGCTGCCGCTATTTGGCGGACGCGCGGCAGACCAAATACGTGCAGAACGGCTGGAACGTCACGGGCGACACCTACCTGATGGATGAGGACGGCTACTTCTGGTATCAGGCGCGCTCCGACGACATGATCATTTCGGCCGGCTACAACATCGCCGGGCCGGAGGTCGAGTCCGCGCTGCTGCTGCATCCGGCGGTCGCCGAATGCGGCGTCGTCGGCGTTCCCGACGAAGAGCGCGGGCAGGTCGTCAAGGCTTACGTCGTGCTGCGCGCGGGCCAAAACGGCGACGCCGCGATGACCCGCGCCCTGCAAGAACACGTGAAGGCCGCGATCGCGCCTTACAAATATCCGCGCGCGGTCGAGTTCGTCGCCGAACTGCCGAAGACGCAGACCGGCAAGCTGCAACGCTTCGAACTGCGCCGAACGGCGACCGAACAGGCGCAGCGAAAACTCGCGTCGTAGGGATCAACACCATGGCACGCAAACCAACACTGTTCGTCAAGCCGCCCGAAGACGATGAACTCCCGCGCACCTTGCTGCCGCAGGGTTGGCCGCGCCCGCTGGGTTACGCCAACGGCATGACCGCCAAAGGCCGTGTCGTGATCACCGGCGGCGTGGTCGGCTGGGACGTGATGGGCAATTTTCCCGACACATTCGCCGGCCAGGCGCGGCAGACGTTTTCCAACATCCTGAAAATCCTCGGCGAGGGCGGCGCCGGACCCGAACATCTCGTGCGGCTGACCTGGTACGTGACCGACCTCGACGAGTATCGCGCGAGCCTCCGGGATTTGGGCCGCGCCTACCGCGAGACGATCGGCACATATTACCCCGCGATGGCGGTGGTGCAGGTTGTCGGCCTGGTCGAGAAAGCCGCCAAGATCGAGATCGAGGCAACGGCGGTCGTTCCCGAATAACCCCATTGCGGCTGCCTCATCCCTCTGTATGACTCGGCGCTCCTGACGCTGGGAGAACGCCGCGTGGATCAGTCTGCCGACAAGCACGAACACCATTTCGAGCCGCGCGTCGAAGACGATGCGCTCCTGCGCGGGCGCGGGCGCTTCGTGGAAGATGCGCCGCAGCCGAACCAGGCCCACGCGGTATTCGTGCGCTCGCCGCATGCGCATGCACGCATCACGGCGATCGACGTCGAGGCTGCGCGCGCGGCACCTGGCGTTGTGGCGATCCTGACGCATAGGGAGATGGATGCGGCGGGGGTCGGTTCGACCTCGGTGAATCCGCCGCTGGTCGGCCGCGACGGAAATAAACTGGTGATGCCGTTCCGCCCCGCGCTTGCGGGCGAGCG
>JAXDOA010000387.1:0-5048 GCA_034669125.1 Hyphomicrobiales bacterium | reverse complement strand
GCCCCCGCCGACCAGCGCCGGCATGCTGGCGGAGTGGTGCGGCGCGCGGAACGGCCGGCGGTTGGTCAGGGCGCCCTCGGCGATCTCGCCCGCCACGGAGGCGACCATCGAGACTTCCAGCAGTTCGGCCGGCGACAACGTCGGCAGAATCGTGGGCAGCCGCGCGGCCAGCATCGACTTGCCGGCACCGGGCGGGCCGACCATCAGCAGGTTATGCCCGCCGGCGGCCGCGTCCTCGAGCGCGCGCTTGGCGCTCTCCTGTCCCTTGATGTCGGCGAGGTCGAGCGGCGTGCCGTCGGCCTCGCGGATCTTGGGGCGCGGCCGCATCAGCACCTGCGTGCCCTTGAAGTGGTTGGCGAGCTGGATGAGCGATCCCGCCGCGATGATCTCCATCTCGGGGCTCGCCCACGCGGCCTCCGGCCCGCACGCATAGGGGCAGATCAGCCCTTCGCCGCGCGCATTGGCGCCGATCGCAGCCGGCAGCACGCCCGCCACAGGCGCGATCGAGCCATCGAGCCCAAGCTCGCCCAGCACCGTGAAGCCGCTGACGGCGTCCGGCGGGATCGCGCCGATTGCCGCCATCAAGCCGAGCGCAATGGGCAGGTCGTAATGGCTGCCTTCCTTCGGCAGGTCGGCCGGCGCCATGTTGACGGTGATGCGCCGCGCGGGAAGCGCCAGCCCGGACGCGATCAGCGCGGCGCGCACCCGCTCGCGCGCCTCCGACACCGCCTTGTCGGGCAGGCCGACCACGTTGAACGCCGGAAGCCCGGGCGCGACCTGCACCTGCACGTCCACGGCGCGCGCCTCGATCCCCTCGAACGCCACGGTCGATACGCGCTGCACCATGCTGTGCCCTCGGATGACCCAAGGTAGCGCAAAGTTGTAGGCGGTTGCAAGAACATTTGCAGAACAGACGGAACTGGGATAGGGTCTTGCGGATTCAGCCTGCGGAGGCGCCCATGATCGATCTTGCGCAAGTCCAGACCGAATTGAGCTGCGCGCGTGCCGCGCGGATCGCCGCCGAAACTGTCGGAGACGAAATCGAGGCGCTGGTGCTCGACATGCAGAACCATGCCTGGCACCGCGTCGCCCTGATCGACGAATCGTACGATCCGCACTTGTTCAGGCGGCCCAACTAGCTTTCATTCCGGGCGAGGAGCATCTCGCCCCATGAGTTCATCAGACAGTTCCTCCAACGCCTGGCCCACACTCGCCTACGCGGACTGGGCCGACACCTGCAACACGCTGCATCTGTGGACGCAGGTCGTCGGCAAGGTGAAGCTGCGCCTGGCGCCGTTGTCGAACCACTGGTGGGGCATCGTGCTGTTCGTTACCGCGCGAGGTCTGACGACCGGGGCGATGCCGTACGGCGATCGCGTGCTGCAGATCGATTTCGATTTCTGCGCCCACGAGCTTGTCCTGCGCACCAGCGACGCGCGCGAGCAACGCATCGCGCTCGCCCCGATGGCGACCGCGGATTTCTACGCCGCCGTGATGGCGGCGTTGCGCGCGCTCGATGTCGAGGTGCGCATCTGGACCATGCCGGGAGAGATCGGGGGCGCGATCCCGTTCGACCAGGATCGCGTGCACGCGAGCTATGACGGCGCGGCGGCGAAAACCTTCTGGCGCCAGCTCGTGCAGGCGGCCCGCGTGTTCGACATTTTCCGCGCGCGCTATCTCGGCAAATCATCGCCGGTGCATTTCTTCTGGGGCTCGTTCGATCTTGCGGTGACGCGCTTCTCCGGACGCGCCGCGCCGCCGCTCACCTCGAGCAAAACGCCGAACGTCGCGCCCTGGGTGATGCAGGAGGCCTACAGCCACGAATGTTCCAGCCTCGGCTTCTGGCCCGGCAATGGCGGCTACGGCCGCGCGGCGTTTTACGCCTATGCGTATCCCGAGCCGGACGGCTTGGGTGCGCAACCCGTGCGCCCGCAAGGCGCGGCCTACAACGCGGATGTCGGGCAATTTCTGTTGGACTATGACGCGGTGCGCACGGCCGCCTCGCCGGACGACGCGCTGCTCGATTTCGCGCAGAGCACCTACGAGGCGGCGGCGAACCCCGGTGGGTGGGAGAGGAAGGGATTGGAGCGATGAGAGCGCCGGCCCGCGCTCTTGCATGCGCCAATATTTGCGCATAACTTGGATGAAAGTCCGTGCAAAAGCCTGAGACAAACCGGCAGAGCGTCGTCACGAGGCTCGTGCGCGAGGGCTGGATCGAACGACACGGCGGCGAGCACGACGTGTTCAAGCACCCGACAAGGCCCGGCCGCATCGTAGTTCCGCGGCACCGGACGCTTTCTCCGGGCGTCGCGCGCGTGATCGCAAGGCAAGCCGGCTGGCAATGAGGTTCTCGATGTCCCGTTACGTGGCGATCGTTGATGGCGCACCCGGCGCCTATGGTGTCGTGGTTCCCGACCTTCCTGGCTGCACCTCCGGCGGCGCGACCGTCGACGAAGCGTTGCGCAATGCTGTCGAAGCCGTGACCCTGTGGGTGGAGGACGCCCGCGCTGACGGTGAGAAAATCCCAAAGCCGCGGCCCGCCGAAAAGCTGCGCAACGACCCGGACGTTGCCGCGGCACTCGCGGAGGGTGCCGTTCTTGCCTACGTGCCGCTGGTGCTCAACGCCGCGCGACCCGTGAAGGCCAACCTCTCGCTTGATGCCGGGCTGTTGAATGCGATCGATGAGGCTGCCGAGCGGCGAGGGCTTACGCGCTCTGCGTTTCTCGCGAGCGCGGCACGCGAGAAGATCGAAAGCGAGGGATAGTCAGCCTCGCTTCCCCGCAATCACATCCCACACCATCTTCGCGATATCCGGCCCGCCGACATTGCGCACCGCGCGGATGCCGGTCGGTGAGGTCACGTTGATCTCGGTGAGGTAATCGCCGATCACGTCGATGCCGACCAGTAAAAGCCCGCGCTCGCGCAGATGCGGCCCGAGCCGCTCGCAGATGTGGCGCTCGCGCTCGGTCAGTTCGGTCTTCTTCGGCGAGCCGCCGCGCACCATGTTGGAGCGCAGATCGTCCGCCGCCGGCACGCGGTTGACCGCCCCGGCATATTCGCCGTCGACCAGGATGATGCGCTTGTCGCCCTCCTTCACGGCCGGCAGCCACGCCTGCACCACCCATTGCTCGCGGAACGTCACGGCGAACATGTCGTAGAGCGATCCGAAATTGAGGTCGTCGCGCGTCACGCGGAACACCGCGCCGCCGCCGTGGCCGTAGAGCGGCTTCATCACGATGTCGCCGTGCTGCGCCCGGAAAGCCTTGATCTCCGCGAGGTCGCGCGTGATCAGCGTCGGCGGCATCAGGTCGGGAAATTCGGTGACGAACACCTTCTCGGGGGCGTTGCGCACGCTCGCCGGATCGTTGACCACGAAGGTCTTCGGGTGCACGCGCTCCAGCATGTGCGTGGTGGTGATGTAGGCGAGGTCGAACGGCGGGTCCTGGCGCAGCAGGATCACGTCGAGCTCGGTCAACTCGGTCCGCCGTGACTCACCCAGCGTAAAGTGATTCCCGGCCTCGTCGCGCACGGCGAGCGGCTGCACGCTGGCGAACACCCGGGATCCCTCCTGCGCCAGCCGGTCGGGCGTGTAGTAGGCAAGCGTATGCCCGCGCGCCTGCGCTTCGAGCAGCAGCGCAAACGTCGAATCGCCGCGGATATTGATCCGCTCGATCGGGTCCATCTGCACTGCGACGTTCAAGCTCATGCTGCACCCCGCTAAGGACTTATCCGGCCGCCGCGTCCAATCGCCGCCGGTTAACGAATTCTTGCCGATTTACGACCAATTTGGCGGTGAGACGGGCCGGGGGTTACATGCTGCCGAAATTGTCGATTGCCGCCAAGCTCTACATCATTTTCTCGCTGCTTGCAGTCGCCACCGTCGCGCTGGCCGGGATCGCGGTGATCAACGCGCGTCACCAGGCCGAGATGACCGGCGCCTACGAGACATCGCTCTCCGGCACCCAGAACGTCGAGCGCATGAACGGCCTGATCTACGCGGTCGTGATGGAATCGCGCGGCGTCTACATGTCGCCCGACACCACGACAGCGAAGCGCTATGGCGACCTGCTGCTCAAATTCAACGACCGTATCGTCAAGGCGGTCGAGGACTGGCGCAAGAGGGTCCACGCCGACGACGTCGCGCAGTTCGAGGCGTTCTCCAAGCGCGTCGCGCAATTCGTAGAGTTTCGCAAGGAGCTGGTGCGGCTCGGCGTCGAGGTCAGTCCGGCAAAGGGTCGCGAATGGGGCGACAACGAAGCCAATCGCAGCGTGCGCACGGCGCTGAACCAGGACCTCGACAAGCTCGCCGCGATCTACGACGCGCGCACCAAACGCATTTACGCCGAGCTCGAAGCGCGCCTGCATTGGACTACCGGGCTGCTGACCGCGCTCGCGTTGGCGGCGCTCGCATTGGCTGCGGTCGGCGTGCTGGTCATCTGGCGCGTGGTCACGCGCCCGCTTGCCGAGATCACCCGCGTCACCGAAGCGGTGGCGAGTGGCGCGGATGTGACCGTTCCGCATGTCGGCCGGCATGACGAGGTCGGGGCGCTCGCGCGTTCGATCGGCGTGTTCCAGCAGGCCATGCAACGCAACGCCGAGCTCAACCGCACCGTGGCGGACGAGATCAAGGGGCGCGAAGCGCGCAACACGCACATCGAAAACGCGGTGGAATCGTTCCGCGGCTCGGTCGAGCAGGCGCTCGGGGCCGTCGGGCGCAACGCCGAGATGATGCGCACCACGGCGCAGACCTTGACCGGCGTTGCCTCCCATGCGGCAGACCAGACCGGGTCGGCGGCCATCGCGTCCGACGATACCGCCAGCAACGTCAATGCGGTGGCGTCGGCGTCGGAAGAGCTCACGGCCTCGATTCAGGAGATCGCACGCCACGTCGTGCAGGCCACCAGCGTGGTGCGGCAGGCCGGAGCGACCACCGAGTCGTCGGCCGCCCAGATCGAAAGCCTCGCAGCGGCAGGCCAGCGCATCGGCGCGGTCGTCGATCTGATCCAGGCGATCGCCGCACAAACCAATCTGCTCGCGCTCAATGCCAC
>JAXDOA010000386.1:0-14012 GCA_034669125.1 Hyphomicrobiales bacterium | reverse complement strand
ATATCACAAGCTAGACGCATTATTTTATCTGCCTGTGCGCATTTTTGTGGAACAATGTTCTCCATCAAATAGAGTCGGAAGAAGATTGCCGCAGTAGCGGAGATGTCCATGCCCGACAGCGACGAGACGCGGCCGACGAATCGGAAACCGACCCGCCGCCGCTTCCTCGCGGCCGCGAGCGGCGCGGGCGCCGCGGTGGCAGGCGGATCGGCGCTCGCCGCAAGTTCGAAAAACCTTCCGCCCAATGTGCCCGAGTGGACCCGCGCGCTCGGCGATGGCGTCGCGGTCCGGCCCTACGGCAAGCCCTCGAAGCACGAGGCGCATGTCATCCGGCGCGACGTGCAGTGGCTGACCGCGAGCCGCGAGTCCTCGGTGAGCTTCACACCGCTGCACGAGCTCGACGGCATCATCACGCCGAACGGGCTCTGCTTCGAGCGCCACCACGGCGGGATCGCCGAGATCGATCCGGAAGATTACCGGCTGGTCGTCCATGGCCTGGTCGACAAGCCGCTGATCTTCACGCTCGCCGACCTCAAGCGTTTCCCGCGCGTGAACCGCATCCACTTCCTCGAATGCGCGGCGAATTCCGGGATGGAATGGCGCGGTGCGCAGCTCAACGGCTGCCAGTACACCCACGGCATGGTGCATTGCGTCGAATACACCGGCGTGCCGCTGCGCGTGCTGCTGGCGGAGGCTGGCGTGAAGCCGAGCGCGAAATGGCTGCTCGCCGAAGGCGCGGATTCGGCGGCGATGAACCGCTCGATCCCGCTTGCCAAGGCGCTCGACGATTGCCTCGTCGCCTACCGGATGAACGGCGAGATGCTGCGCCCGGAGCAGGGTTATCCGGCGCGCCTCGTGGTGCCGGGCTGGGAGGGCAATGTCTGGGTCAAGTGGCTGCGGCGTCTGAAGCTCGGCGACGAGCCGTGGTTCGCGCGCGAGGAAACCTCGAAATACACCGACCTGATGGGGAGCGGCAAAGCGCGCCAGTTCACCTTTGTGATGGACGCGAAGTCGGTCATCACGTCGCCATCGCCGCAGGCGCCGCTGCGCCGCAAGGGCTTCACGGTGATCTCAGGCCTCGCATGGTCCGGCCGCGGCAGAATCGCGCGCGTCGATGTCTCGCTCGATGGCGGCAAGAACTGGCGTGAGGCCAAGATCGACGGGCTGGTGCTCGACAAGGCGGTGTCACGCTTCTACGTCGAGACCGAGTGGGCGGGTGAGGAACTGCTGCTGCAGTCGCGCGCGATCGACGAGACCGGATACGTGCAGCCGACCAAGAACGAATTGCGCAAGATCCGCGGCGTCAACTCGATCTACCACAACAACGGCATCCAGACCTGGCTGGTGAAGTCGGATGGCGAGGTCGAGAATGTCGAAGTGTCGTAGCTTCGCCCTCGCAGGTCTCGTTGCCGCGTCGCTCGCAGCAACGGCGTTCGCAGAATCTTCCAAGCGCAACATCGGCCACGCCGCAACGCCCGCCGAAATCGCCGGCTGGGACATCGACGTGCGGCCGGACGGGCAGGGACTTCCCTCCGGCAGAGGTTCGGTGAAGGACGGCGAAGCGGTCTACATGGGCAAGTGCGCGGCCTGCCACGGCGAGTTCGGCGAAAGCGCCGGCCGCTGGCCGCAGGTCGCAGGCGGCGCGGGCTCGCTTGCGTCCGGCGATCCGGTGAAGACGGTCGGCTCCTACTTCGCGCATTTATCCACCGCCATCGACTATGTGCGTCGCGCGATGCCGTTCGGCGATGCGCAGTCGCTCACCAACGACGAGCTTTATGCGGTCGTCGCCTACATGCTGTTCCTCAACGACATCGTGGACGAGAAATTCGTGCTGTCGAAGGAGACCTATCGCTTGGTGAAAATGCCGAATGCCGGCGGCTTCTATGACGACGATCGCGAGACGACCGAAAAGGCGTTCTGGAATCCCAAGCCCTGCATGGCGAACTGCAAGGCGATGTGAAAATCACCGGCCGTGCGCGCGTGATCGACGTGACGCCGGACGAGAAGGCCGTTCGCCGTGGCGCGGATTGAGCGCTTGATCGGACGGCACGGTCCCGTAAAGTCCCGGCCGCAACTCCAATTCAAAGTGACCTGATGGCAAAGCTTTCTCTTTCTGTCGCAGTGCGCGACTACGATCGCACCCGGCCGCTCACCGACGGCACTGTGCAGATCGACGGCGTCGATCCGGTATTTCTAGCGCTCGAACCGGAGGAAATCTTCTTCCGCGCGTTCCGCCATGCCGAGTTCGACATCTGCGAACTGTCATTGTCCAGTTCGACGGTGAAGACCGTGCAGGGCGACTTCGCCTACGTGGGCGTGCCGGCCTTCGTGTCGCGCGCGTTCCGCCACACCTCGATCTACGTGCGCACCGACCGCGTGAAGCAGCCAGCGGACCTGAAGGGCCGCAAGGTCGGTGTCTCGGAATATCAACTGACCGCGAATGTCTGGGCGCGCGCTTTGCTGGAAGACGAGTACGGGGTGAAGCCCTCCGACATTCACTGGATCAGGGGTGGGCTGGAGCAAGCGGGCCGCGTCGAGAAGATCGCAATTACCCTGCCGCCCGACATCAAGCTCGATCCGGCGCCGGAAGGGCGCACGCTCAACGCGATGCTGGAGGCGGGCGAGATCGATGCGTTCATCGGCCCGCGCACGCCCTCGTGCTTCGAGCAGGGCAAGCCGAATATCGGCTGGCTGTTTCCCGATCCGATGGCGGCTGCGAAGGATTATTTCGCCAAGACCGGAAACTTCCCGATCATGCACATGATCGGCGTGCGCCGTTCGCTGGTGGAGCAGCACCCGTGGCTGCCCGCGACCGTGCTCAAGGCCTTCACGCGCGCGAAATCGCTCTGCCTCGCGCTGCTGGAGGAAACCTCAGCCAGCAAGGTGACGCTGCCGTTCATGGAAGAGCAGGTGAAGGCCGCGCGCGATTTCATGGGCGCGGACTTCTGGCCCTACGGCATTCCGGCGAACCGGAAGACGCTGGAGTACTTTCTCGCGCAGCATCACAAGCAGGGACTTTCGCCGCGGCTGGTGAAGATCGAGGAGCTGTTCCACGCGACGACGTTCGAGGCGTACAAGGTGTAACGCGCACCTCATCCTGAGGAGGCCGCGCAGCGGCCGTCTCGAAGGATGGCCAGGGGCGCCGCGCTTGCGGCCATCCTTCGAGACGCGCCCTTCGGGCGCTCCTCAGGATGAGGTCCACTACTTCGCCGGCCTTATCCGCACGTGAATATTCTTTTCCTGCGTGAACGCGAGCATCTCGTCGAAGCATTCCTCGCGCCCGATGCCGGACTGCTTGACGCCGCCGAACGGCACGCCGAGGAAATGCTTGCCGACCTCGTTGATCCACACGAACCCGGCCTCGACCGCCGCAGCCGTGCGGTGCGCGGTCGAGATGTCGTTGGTCCAGATCGAGCAGGTGAGGCCGTATTCGACCATGTTCACCTCATCGAGCATTTTCGCCTCGTCCGACCATTTGAACACGCCGAGCACGGGACCAAAAATTTCCTCCCGCGCAATGCGCATGCTCATGTCGACCTCAGCGAACACGGTCGGCTCGACGTAAAAGCCGTTCGCCAGTGCTGGATCGTTCGGCGGACCGCCGCCGGTGAGCAGCCGCGCACCTTCCTGTTTGGCCGACGCGATGTAGTCCATCACGCGGTCGAACTGCACCTTCGAGACGATCGCCCCCATGGTGGTCGCCGGATCGGTCGGGATGCCGGGCTTGAACGCCTTGATCTTGTCCTTCACGCGGGAGAGCACCGCGTCATAGAGTTTCTCATGGATGAAGGCGCGGCTGGTCGACCCGCAGGACTGTCCGCACCATGTGAAATTCATTCCCGCGATCACCGCGCCCGCGACCTCGTCGGCGTCGGCATCGGGATAAGCGATCAGCGCGTTCTTGCCGCCGAGTTCGAGCATCACCGGCTTCACGGTGTCGGAGGCCGCGCGCATCACGGCGCGGCCGGTCGGAACGCTGCCGACCAGCGCCACCATCGCGACATCCTTATGCCCTGCGAGTGCCGCTCCGACTTCCTTGCCGCCGGGCACCACATTGAACACGCCGGGCGGCAGGATGCCGTCGATCAGTTCGGCCAGCCGCAGCGAGGAGAGCGGCGATTGTTCGGGCGGCTTCACCACCACGGTGTTGCCGGCTGCGAGCGGCGCCGCCGACTTGCCCATACAGAACATGAACGGGTGATTGAACGGAATGATGCGCGCGACCACGCCGCGCGGCTCGCGCACCGAGAAATTGACCACGCCCGGTCCCATCGGAACGGACGAGCCTTTCATCTCGGTGACGAGGCCGGCGAAGAATTCGGTCTGCGCCGCCGCAACCATCGCGTCGCTGACCATCTCGCGCACCGGATTGCCGCAGTCGGCGGCGTCGATCATCGCGAGTTCCTGCGCATGCGCACGCAGCACCTCGGCGATGCGCTTGAGCATTTTGGCGCGTTCGAGCGGCAGGACGTTACGCCATTCCTTGAACGCTTTCTTCGCCGCCGCAACCGCCGCGTCCACATCGGCCGCGCCGCCATCCGCGACCTTGCCGAGCGTCTCGCCCGTGCCCGGATTGATCGTATCCGCCTCGCGGCCCGACAGCGGCGCATGCCATGCGCCGCCGTAGTAGCAGCCGCGGCGCTGCGGCAGTGTCAGCGGCGCCGTGATGGGTACGGCTGAGTTCATGTCGTCCTCACGCGCGGCGGATTGAATCGACGCCCCCGAGCTTCCCGACCAGCGCGTTCACGCCGATCGACAGCACGAACAGGACGATCAGCAACGCATACATGCGCGGCATGTTGAAGGTCGAATAGGCGTTGATGATCAGGAAGCCGATACCGCGGTTGGAGAGCTTCGTCTCGGCGAGCAGGGTGCCGATGATCGCGACGCCGAGGCCGAGGCGTATCCCGTTGATGACCGGCAGGCGCATCGCCGGCAGATAGATTTTCGTCACCATCTGCCAGGTTTTGGCGCGGAAGCTGCGGCCGACGCGAATGAGCACCGGATTGATCTCGCGCATCCCGGCCGCCGCGCTCAGCGCGACGGGAAAGAAGCACGAGAGGGTGCCCATCGCGACCTTCGAGCCCGGCCCGACGCCGAACCACATGATCATGATGGGGAAGAAGATGATCTTCGGGGTCGGCCCGAGATAATAGAGATAGGCCTCGAACGCGCGGCTGAGCAGCTTGTTGCTGCCAAGCGCGATGCCGACCGCAAGCCCGGACAGCCCGCCGATCAGCAGCCCAGTGCCGATCTCGCCCGCGGTCACGCCGAGATGCCAGTAGTACGCGCTTTCGGCGAGAAGCTCAGCGGTCGCGCTCCCGATCACCAGCAGCGAGGGCACGACATCGCGGAACAGCAGTCCCGACGCGGCGACGGCTTCCCACGTGACAAGGATGCCCGCGATGATCGCGATGCGCACCAGCGTCACCGGGCTCAGCGATGGTTGCGCGGCAGGCGCGATCAAGCGGCCGGTCTCAGCCATTTCTCTACTCTGTCGGTGACGAAGAAGAAGCAGACGCTCACCAGAATGACGAAACAGATCGCCGCGTAGGTGCCGGGCAGGTCGTAGCGCTCCGCGAGATCGTTGATCAGTTGCCCGAGGCCGCCGAAATTGATCAGGAACTCGACGCCGACGATATTGATCAGCGCGAAGATCATGCCGAGGCGCAAGCCCACGAACATGGTCGGCAGCGCGGCCGGAAAGAAGATCTTCCAGAACAGCTGCATTTCGGTGAGCTTGAAGCTGCGCCCGACATCGATCAGCACGCGCCGCGTGCCGGCCAGGCCCTCGATCGTCTTGAGGATGACGGCGGGCAGGCCCGCGACGAAGCCCATCATGATGATGGTTTTCTCGCTGCGGCCGAAAATGACCAGGAACAGCGGATACATCAGCACGGTCGGCGCAGACGCCATCGCGGCGACCCAGGTCTCGGTCGCGTCGCGCAGGAGCTTCACGCGATAAAGCAGCACGCCGATGCCGACGCCGAAGATGGCGAGCAGCACGGTCGCCCAAAAGGCCTCACGCGCCGTGACGAGGAAGCGATGCGGGATCTCCTCCTCGAGGATGACGCGCTCGAAGGCGCCCGCAATCTGCGAGGGCATCGGGACGATGAAGCGATTGACCACCCCGATGCGGATGAGAACTTCGATCAGCAGAATGACCGCGATCAGCGAGCCGAGCCCGAGCGCGAGCGGCAAGAAATTGCGCTGCGCGCGCGCAATCATGCGCGGCCACCGCGATGTGCCTCGTCATCGCGCATGCCGCGGCTCGCTTCCTCGCGCAGATCGCCCCAGATTTGCGCGACGTAGCGGCCGAACGCATCGCTCGACACGATTTCGGATGAGCGCGGGCGCGGCAGCTCGATTGGCACCATGCGCTTCACCTTGCCGGGCCGGTAGGTCATCACCAGCACGCGGTCGGCAAGCTGCACGGCCTCGGTGATGTTGTGGGTGATCAGCAGGCAGGTCTGCTTGAGCTGATCCTGGATCTGGAGGACCTTGTCGCCGAGCAGCAGCCGCGTCTGTTCGTCGAGCGCGCCGAACGGCTCGTCCATCAGCAGGATCTTCGGCTCCGAGGCGAGCGTGCGCGCGATCGCGACGCGCTGGCGCATGCCGCCGGACAATTCAGCCGGATAGCGGTTCTCAAATCCCGTGAGGCCGACGAGATCGATGAAGTGCTTGGCGCGCTCGATGCGCTGCGCCTTCGGCTGACCTGCGATTTCGAGCGGGAACGCGACATTGTCGGTGACGGTGCGCCACGGGAAGGTCGACTCCTCCTGGAACACCATGCCGATCGATGCGTGCGGGCCCTTAACGGTTTCGCCGGTGACCGCGACGCGCCCCTCGTAGCCGTCGAGCAGCCCGCCGATGATGTTGAACAGCGTCGACTTGCCGCAGCCGGAGGGCCCGATCACGGCGAGGAATTCGCCCGGCGCGACGGTGAACGAGATGTGATCGACGGCCGTCATGACGCCATCGGGCGTCTCGAAGTTTTTCACGATGTCGTCGACGACGAGCACCGGCTCGGCGGCTTGCGTGCGCGCGGCCTGATCGAGGCGCGTGACGGCCGCCATCAGGACTTCCTCTCGGCGTTCGACACCGCGGCGGTCATCGCTGGCGTATAGCCCGGCGCAACGCGTACGTCGACGACCGCGACTCCACCGGCTTCCACCACCGCGAGCGCCTCGGCCAGCATCGGTTCGAGCCGGCGCACGTCCTCGACCGGGCCGAAGCCGCGCGCGCCTTGCGCGTGCGCAAGCTGCGCGAGATCGATATCGGGATCGCTGATGCGCTGGCCGATCCACTTGTTATCGACGGGCCTGTTGCGCATGCGCGCCACGCGCTCCTGGTGCACTTCGTCATTGTAGAACGAGCGATTGTTGGCCACGACGATCAGCAGCGGAATGCGGTAATGCGCCGCTGTCCAGAGCGCGGTCGCGCCCATCAGGAAATCGCCGTCGCCGCAGATGCCGATTGCGATGCGGCCGGTCCCCTTCAAAGCGAGCGCGGCCCCGACCGTCACGCCGGGACCCGCGCCAAGCCCGCCGCCGCCGTCCGAGCCCAGAAAATCGAGCGGATGGCGAAACGGCCACCACGCGCCATTCCATGAGAGCGGCAGGTGGGTGAGCGAGCAGGGGCGTTCGCCGACGGCATCGCGCAGCGCGCGGGCGAGGTGTTCGACGGTGAGGGGGCCGGGTGGAAGCGGCTTCTCCTCCCGCGGCGTGCGGGCGACGACGCGGCTCGGCGTTTCGCCGATCGCGCGCAGCAACGGCTGTATCGCCGCATCAGGATCGCACGCGAGCATCACATCCACGGGTGCGAAGCCCTGGTGGTCCATGCTCCAGCCGTTGTGGATTTGATGGTCCGCCGTGACGCTGATCACCTTGGCGCTTGCGGCGGGCGCCTTCGCGGCTTTCAGCGTGCCGGCGAGATCGACCCAGTCGAGGCTGAGGATCACGTCGGCCTTGCCGAGCGCAGCGAGTCCTTCGGCATCCGGCGTGAGCACGGACGGCGCGCCAAGATGCAAATGATGGTCGGTCGGGAAGCTCGCGCCGACCTTCAAGTCGGTGATGACGCGCGCACCGATGCTTTCGGCTAGCGCCACGCGCGCATTCCATGCCTCTTCGCTGCGCGAGGTGCGGCCGACCAGAATGACCGGCGACTTCGCGCCCTTCAGCAGCGCGGCAGCCTCCGCGACCGCTTCCGTAGCCGGCGCGCTCGCCACCGGCGGCATGAACCGCGCCACATCGACCGGCGGCAGCGGCTCGGCGAGTTTCGTCTCCTGCATCTCGGCATCGAAGTTCACGTAAACCGGCCCCTGCGGCACGGTCTGCGCGATCCACATCGCGCGCATCAGCGCCTCGCGCGCGGCAGCGGGCGACGCCGGCTGGTCGTCCCATTTGGTATAGGTGCGCACCAGCGCGCCCTGATCGCGCGCGGTGTGGATCCAGTCGATCCAGGGGCGGCGCTTGGCGGCATCGACCGGACCGGTCGCGCCCAGCACCAGCACCGGCATACGGTCGCACCACGCGTTGAAGATCGCCATGGTGGCGTGCATCAGCCCGACATTGGAATGCACCGCCGCCGCCATCGCCTTGCCGGTCACCTTGGCATAGCCGTGCGCGATCGCGACCGCGCTTTCCTCGTGCAGGCAGAGCAGCATCTGCGGCGCCGAGTTGCCGAGATAGTTCACCAGCGAGTCGTGCAGGCCGCGATAGCTCGCGCCGGGATTGAGCGCGATGTAGGGGATGTCGAGCGCCCGCAGCGTCTCGGCGATCACGTCCGAGCCGAACGCGGCCGCGTTGGCGCCGGAGGGCAGGGGGCGTTCGATGTCAGACGGCTCGGCCATGCCAGATCAGTATCACACCGGCGTGGCAGTCCAGGCGCCGTTTTCGCGCGAAAAGCGCAGCGGGACGGCGTTTCGACGATGTGAATTTTCGAGGCTCGCGTTGGTCAGCGCGCAGGCCACCAGCAGAATGCCGCCATGCGCCACGATCACGGTTTCGCCGTCAGGCGTATCGTCGGCGAGGATGCGCATGACGCTCTGCGCGGCACGATGCACGAACGTCGCAAGCGGCTCGCAGCCGTCGGGATCCCAGTCCCAGTTGAACGCGCCCTCGATCGGCGTGTCCCACAGGCTGACGTAGAAGCGCTCGGAGAGCGCGCCGTCGACTTCGGGATGCATGTTGTGTTCGGCGGCAACGAGGTTCGCGGTGCGCCAGGCGCGCGCCATCGGGCTTGCCACGAGCTTGCCGATACGCGTTTTCGCCAACGCCTTGGCGGCGAGCGCGGCCTGTCCCTCGCCGGTCTCGTTCAACGGCGTGTGGGGCAACTGATAGCGCTTGGTGCGGTTGCCCTCCGTCTCGCCGTGGCGGACGAAGATGAACCGCTCGCGCTTGGGCGAAAACGGAATCGCGGAGGCAAGCTCCGCGATCCGTTCGTAGCCGAGGAGGTCGATGACTTGGGTCATGCTTCTTCCTTATCCCTCCCCCCGGAGGGGGAGGGTCGGATCGCCGAAGGCGATCCGGGGTGGGGTCACGCGAAAAAGAATAAGCCCCACCCGCCACGCTTCGCGTGCATAGCCGATGCTTCGCATCGGCGTCCCTTGAGACGGCGGCCGGAGGCCGCCTGGTGCTCCCCGAAGACGGGGAGGCATAAGCAAGAAGCTCACGCCTGTGCGATGAACTTCTTGTTCATGTAGACCTCAAGGCCCTCGATCCCGCCTTCGTGGCCGTAGCCGGAATCCTTGATGCCGCCGAACGGCGTCTCGGGCGTCGAGATCGCGACGCTGTTCACGCCGACCATGCCGGATTGCAGCGCATCGCCGATCGCGGTCGCGGTCTTCGGTGACGACGTGAACGTGTACGCCGCAAGGCCGAACTCGAGCGAGTTCGCGCGCTGCACGACTTCGTCGAACGTCTTGAAGGTGACGATCGGCGCCACGGGGCCGAACGGCTCCTCGGTCATGATCTTGGAATCGTCCGGCACATCGGTGACCACGGTCGGCTCGAAGAAGTAACCCTGGTTGCCCGAGCGCGAACCGCCGGTCTGCACCTTGCCGCCACGGGCTTTTGCATCCGCCACGAAGCTATCCATCGCGTCGAGGCGCCGGGCGTTGGCGAGCGGCCCCATCGTGGTATCCTTCTCCAGCCCGTCGCCGAGCTTGATGGCCTTCGCGTTGTCGGTGAAGCGCTTGAGGAAGCGGTCATAGATCGCTTCCTGCACATAAAAGCGCGTCGGCGAGATGCACACCTGGCCGGCGTTGCGATACTTGAACGCCGAGATCGTGTCGGCGGTCTTCTCCGGGTCGGCGTCGCCGAACACCACGACCGGCGAATGCCCGCCGAGCTCCATGGTGGCGCGCTTCATACCCTTGGCGGCGATCTGGGCGAGGTGCTTGCCGACCGGCACCGAGCCGGTGAACGAGATCTTGCGCACGATCGGGGAGGCGATCAGGTGCTCGGAGACCGTCGCCGGTACGCCGAACACCAGGTTGATCACGCCGGGCGGGAGCCCTGCGTCCTCGAAGCACTTCACCAGGTCGACGCAGCCGGCCGGCGTCTCTTCCGACGCCTTGATGATGATCGAGCAGCCGGCCGCCAGCGAGGCCGCGATCTTGCGGGCAGGGGTGAGGACGGGGAAATTCCACGGCGTGAACGCCGCGACCACGCCGACCGGCTCGGTCACGACCATCTGGCGCACGGTCGGATTGCGGCTCGGAATGATGCGGCCATAGGCGCGCCGGCCTTCCTCGGCAAACCACTCGACGATGTCGGCCGAGGTGGTGACCTCGCCCCTGGCTTCGGCGAGGACCTTGCCCTGTTCCTGACTCATCGAGCGGGCGATGTCGTCGGCGCGCTCGCGCAAAAGGTCGGCGGCCTTCTTGATGATGCGCCCGCGGTCATAGGCGGACTTCGCCTTCCACACCTTGAACCCGGCTTCCGCGGAGGCGAGCGCCGCGTCGAGATCGCTCTTGGTGGCGTGCGGCAGATGCCCGAGGGATTTCTGCGTGGCCGGATTGATCACGTCTTCGCCGCCACCGCCGTTGCCGTGGTTCCACTTGCCGTCGATGTAAAGTCCGAGTTGCGTGTAAGACATGGGGTCCTCGCCTGTGAGTTATTCTGAAATTCGGGGGGAGCCGGAGCCGGCCGCGCCTCGCCCTCAACGAATAGGGGAGAATGCGGCCGGAAGATAGATGTCGGTGTGCATCGTGAGCAACTGGTCCGGACCGCCGGGCGGGGGCCAGACGCCGGTATCGATCGCGGTTTTGCGGGTATTGGCGCGCGTGATGAGGTCCGGATAGGGCCAGATATGCAGGAAACGCGTGACCTCTCCGGTGACCGAGTACATGGCGGCGAGGATCGGCGAGAGTTTTTGCCGTGCCGGGGCGGCCTTTTCCCAGGCCGCGATGGTCGGGGCTAAGCCGGTGGGCTTGAGCAGATAGGTGCGCACCTCGAAGACCGGGCCGTATTGGCCTGGCTTGATGGCGGGGAGGAAAGGAAACTGCACGAACGTGTCGGTCGACCTGCCGACGGTCAGGTCGAGGCAGCCGTAGGGGTTCGGGTCCTTCGCCACGGCGTCGCTGTCGGCGGCGAGGTCGGCTTCGCTCGCATAATGATGCATCAGCAGGATCTGGTTGAGGTCGCCGATCTCGCAGGCGAGGCAGGCGATGAACTCGCCCTTGCGCGGATTGGCCTTCAGCCATTGTTCGAGCGGCGGCAGCGCCTTTGCGTGCGTGTTCGGCTTTACGGTGATGATGGTGACATCGTAGGGCATCGAAATCTCCGCGCCCGGACGGGCGGCGCGAAGCTATCCGCTGGCGTCGGAGCCCGCAACGCGCGCCCGCTAGCCGCCGCGCAGCTTCGCCAACAACTTCAGCCCGAGATACCCGTCCGCCGGAACGAGCCCGGCCTTCTGCTGGAAATTGCGGGCCGCCAGCATGGTCATGTTGCCGACGCGGCCGTCGGTGCCGCCGGTGTCGTAGCCGGCCGCCGTGAGGCGCTTCTGCATCTCCTGCACTTCGGCCAGCGTCGGCGCGCGCTCGCTGTTCGGGAACGGCTGCACGAACGGGCCGGCACCGAGCACGCGGTCGCCGAGGTGAACGATCGCGAGCGTGTAGTTCATCGACGGATTGTACGTCTTCACCGCATAGAAATTCGGGCCGAGCAGGAACGCGGGCCCGCCCGCGAGCGGCACCCATAGCTTCGCGGTCAGTTTCGGATTGGGGAACGGCTGTCCGTCCGCGCGCGTGACGCCGATCGCCTGCCATGCCTCATAGCTGCGCGATATCTCGTCCGAGCCGCGCCCAGGTGCGCGCACCTCGTAGCCCCAGTGCTCGCCGCGCCGGTATTTGCCGCGATTGACCAGATAGCGCGCGCTTGAGCCGAGCGCATCGTCGGGCTTGTCGAGCGGGTTGACCTTGCCGTCGCCGTCGTAGTCGAGGCCGACATTGAGCCATACCTCGGGCATCCATTGGGTGTGCCCCATGGCGCCGGCCCATGAACCGACCATGTCCTTCGGCGTCGCCCAGCCCTTCTCGACGATGCGCAGCGCATTGATCATCTCGGTTTCCCAGTAGGCGCGGCGGCGCGGCTCGCCCCAGGCAAGCGCCGCAAGCGCGGGAAACACCGGGCGCGAGTGGTTCTGCTTCACCACCGGATCGCCGAACGTGGACTCGATGCCCCACAGGCCGAGTATGACGGCGCGCTCGACGCCGAAGTCCTTCTCGATGCGCGCGAGCAGCGGCGCGTAGGTCTTGGCGCGTTCCTGCCCGGTCTGGATGCGCCAGTCGGACACGCGGCGGTTGAGGTATTGCCAGAGCTGCTGGTTGAACTCGGGCTGGCTGCGGATTTCGGTGAAGACGGTGGTGTCGGGCTTCAGGCCGCTCATCACGCGCGTATAGGTCGCATCGGAAACGCCCTTTGCGAGCGCCCGAGGGCGGAAACTCTCGACCCATTGGGGAAACGGCTGCGCGGCGACTTGCCCAAACGCCGGCACGCCGAGCGCGAGCGACGCCGCGCCGCCGAGCGCGGTTTTGAGCAAAAATCGGCGGTCGAATTCCATGCGGCGTCCTTACAGACGAATCGTGGCGGGGATAGTGCCGCCGCCCCTTCGGATTTGCTATGGTGGCGGCAATCAGCAATGCGGGAGGAACCCATGGACCATATCGCGCGCCGCACGGTGATCGCCGGAGCAGGGGCGGGGCTTGCCGCCAGCCTTGTCGGCGAGGCGAGCGCGCAATCGCCCGCGAAGCCGGACATTCAGGCAAGCGAATACTGGGCGCAGAAGGGCGAGACAAAGCTCTATCTCTATCGCAAGCGCGCGGCGCCGAAAGCGGGCGAGCCGCAGCCGGTCGTGTTCCTGGTGCACGGCTCGTCCAACTCGTCGCGTTCGAGCTATGACCTGAGCGTGCCCGGCAAGGGCGATTATTCGTTCATGAACGTGCTCGCCGGCTACGGCTTCGACGTCTGGACGATGGATCACGACGGCTATGGCCGCTCGGGGTCCTCCGGCAACAATTCCGACATTGCGAGCGGCGTCGCGGACCTGAAAGCCGCGATCCCGGTCGTCGTGCAGGAGACCGGGCAGCAGAAGCTGCACATGTACGGCACATCGTCGGGTGCGATCCGCGCAGGCGCTTATGCGCAGGCGGTACCCGAGCGTGTCGACCGGCTCATCCTCTCGGCCTTCACCTACAAGGGCACCGGCTCGCCCGAGATCGCGCGGCGCAATGCGGTCGCGGACCGCTACCGCAACAACCCGCGCCGCAAGCGCGATCTTGCGATGATCCGCTCGATCTTCACCCGCGACGGCCACGCCTCGGCCTACGACATGGCGGTCGCGGACGCGATCGCGGCGGACGAACTGAAGTTCGGCGATCAGGTGCCGACCGGCACTTATCTCGACATGGCCGTCAACCTCCCGCTGGTCGATCCCGCGAAGGTGCAATCCCCGGTGCTGATGATCCGCGGCGCGCACGACGGCAACTCGACCAACGAGGACCTGCTGGA
>JAXDOA010000385.1:0-8250 GCA_034669125.1 Hyphomicrobiales bacterium | reverse complement strand
CAACGGCACCTGGGAGTTCATCAACCAGCTGCACAACCAGAAGCTCAATTCTCAATATCTGGCGCGCCAGTTTCACAACGTGCCGTTCCACATCTATCTCAACAAGAAGCCCGAGAAGCTCGACTTCACGGGGCTGAAAATCCGCGTCACGCCGGTCTACAAGGACGTGGTCGAGGCGCTTGGCGGCACCGCGATCACCACTGCGCCCGGCGAGGTCTATACGGCGCTCGAACGCGGCGTGGTCGACGGCTACGGCTGGCCGGTGTCCGGCATCTTCGATCTCGGCTGGGAGAAGGTGACGAAGTATCGCCTCGAGCCCGCGTTCTACAGCGTCGAGGTCAACGTGCTGGTCAACCTGGACACCTGGAAAGGGCTCACCGACCCGCAGCGCAAGGTGCTCGGCGACGCGGCGGCCTGGCTCGAAGGACTCGACGCCGAGAACACAGACGTCGTCGCCTCCGAGCGCGACCGGCAGGGCAAGGCCGGCATCCAGCCGATCGATTTCGGCGCGGACGAGAGCAAGAAGTTCCTGGAGAAGGCGAACGAAGTGGCGTGGCAATCCGTGATCAAGCGCGCGCCCGAAACCGGCGCGAAACTGCGGCAATTGGCGGGGAATTGAGGTTCGTGACCCAACCTCATCCTGAGGAGGCCGCGCAGCGGCCGTCTCGAAGGATGGCCCACGCTCGGAGCCTGCCGCCATCCTTCGAGACGCGTTGCTGCGCAACGCTCCTCAGGATGAGGACTTTGTTCGTCTCTCTCACTTCTCGTAAATATCCTCGGCGACCGAGATAATGTCCTTGTTGGGCGCCTTCTGGCAGGCCTCGGCGAGCGCCTGCCCTTTCGCGGTCAGCTTGTTGAAGTCGATGACCGGATCGGCGTCCTGGTCCGCGTAATAGCCATAGAGCCAGGCCCACAACATGGTGATCGCGTCAGGTTTGAGAGCCACGAATTCCTTGCAGCTCAGTTTCGAGAGGTTGACCACCTGCGCGCTGGCCGGAGCGGCGAACGCGGACACGGCGATACACACCGCCAGCACACGAAGGGTTTTCATCGGCACACCTCTCTTGTTTCGCTATGAGCCGACTCTAGGCGGGCGATCATCCTCGGTCAAAGAGGCGGCGCTGCGATGACGCGGTTATCCGCCCTCCTCGCCCGCCTGTTCGACCTGCTCGCGGTCGTGGCCGCGCTCATCCTGCTCGCGATGGTCGTGCTGGTGACCGCCGACATCGTACTGCGCAATACGGCGCGCGTCGGCTTCGCGTGGGCGAACGAGATCACCGAATACGCGCTCTACCTGATCACACTGCTCACCGCGCCGTGGCTGCTGCGGCGCGGGCAGCATGTGCGCATCGACATGGCGCTGGTGCTGGTGCCGCCGCGACTCGCCTGGATGATGGAAGCCGCAGCCGACATCATCGGGCTCGCGGCGAGCCTCGTGCTGATCTGGTACGGCAGCGTGATGACCGCGCAGAGCGCGCGGCTCGGCTCGCTCACCATCAAGAACCTGGTGTTTCCCGAGTGGTGGCTGCTGGCGCCGCTGCCAATCTGCTTCGCACTGCTCGCGCTTGAGTTCGTGTTCCGCTTCCACCGCCTGACGGGCGCGCCGCGCACGCGGCGCATCGAAGCGACGTCCGTGGGCTGACATGGGCTGGATCGAAGCAAGCCTCATTTTGTTTGGTGGCCTCGTCGCCATCATGGCGCTCGGCCTGCCGGTGGCGTTCGCGTTTCTCGCGCTGAATATCGTCGGCGCGTGGCTGTTCCTGGGCGGCGAGCCGGGGCTCACGCAACTCGCGCGCAACGCCGTGCAGTCGGTGACGAGCTTCTCGCTCACGCCGATTCCATTTTTCGTGCTGATGGGCGAAGTGCTGTTCCAGACCGGCGTCGCGCTGAAAGCCATCGACGCCTTCGCGCTGCTGATCCGCCGCGTGCCCGGCCGCCTGTCGGTGATCGCGATCGTCGCCGGCACGGTGTTTTCTGCGATCTCGGGCTCGACCATCGCCACCACGGCGCTGCTCGGTAGCCTGATGCTCCCGACGATGCTGGCGCGCGGCTATGAGCCAAAGATGGCGATGGGCCCGATCATGGGTATCGGCGGCGTCGACATGCTGATCCCGCCCTCGGCGCTCACCGTGCTGCTCGGCAGCATCGCGGGCATCTCGATTTCGGGATTGCTGATCGGCGGCATCGTGCCGGGGCTGATCCTGAGCGCGCTGTTCGTCGGCTACATCATCACGCGGGCGGTGATCGATCCGAGCCTTGCGCCGAACGAGGAATTGCCGCCAGCGCAGGGGTTGTGGGAGCGCTGGCGGCCGTTCCTCACCCATGTGCTGCCGCTGGTCGCAATCTTCGCGATCGTGGTCGGCGCGATGACCGGCGGCTTCGCAACGCCGACCGAAGCGGCGGCGCTCGGCGCCGCCGCCACCATCGCGGCCGCCATGTGCTACCGCGCTCTCACGATCGAGAATTTGATGAAAGCGCTCACCGGTACGGTCGCGGTCTCGGGCACGATCCTGTTCATCATCCTCGGCGCGACAATTTTCTCGCAAGTGCTCAGTTTCTCCGGCGCCACCAACGGCATTGTGGCGCTTGTCTCCGGCCAGGGCCTGTCGGCGACCGCCGTCGTCATCGGCATGATGCTCATCCTGCTGTTCCTCGGCTGCTTCGTCGATCAGGTGAGCATGATGCTGATCACGCTGCCGTTCTTCATGCCGCTGGTGGCGCGCCTCGGCATCGAGCCGATCTGGTTCGGCGTGCTGTTTCTCATTTGCATGCAGCTCGGGCTGCTCACGCCGCCGTTCGGCTTGCTGCTGTTCACCATGAAGGGCGTTGCGCCGCCCGGCATCACAATGCAGCAGATCTATGCGGCGAGCGTGCCCTACATCGTGTTCGGCGTGCTGGTGCTGGTCGCGATCTTTCTGTTCCCGCCAATCGCCACGTGGCTGCCGGGCGTGCTGGGGAACTAACTCAAGCCCTCATCCTGAGGAGGCCGCCATAGCGCGTCAAAGACGCGCGTAAACGCGCTTAGGGCGGCCGCCTCGAAGGATGGCGGCAAGCTCGGTGTCCGCGGCCATCCTTCGAGGCTCGTGGAGTTTATCATCGGGCCGCGCTTCGCGCGGACCCGTTGGCTCGCGCCTCAGGATGAGGGTTCGAGTTGCGGCTCCTTCATCTTCGCAATCGCCGCCTCAAGCGCCGCGCCGGTATCGTCGGCGTTCGCGGCCTTGCGCAAGGCGGCGAGCTGGGCGGCGCCGTCGGGGCGTTGAGACAGAGCGGGCAGCATCGCGATGAGCGCATCGAAGCACCTGCGACCGCGTTCGTGCGTGTCGCCATAGCCCTTGACCAGGTTGCGCGCGGCGGCGACTTCGACGGCGAGATCGTAATGCGTCGCGGCGATGCGCTGCACCGTGGCGAGCCACTCCACCAGATGCGCGTTCTCGACCTCATAGCGCAGCGAGCGCGGGCGCAGCGGCTTGAGCGATGCCACGATGTAGAGCAGCAGAAATCCGCGCAGCGATGAGGTTTTCACCACGCGGCCCTTGCGCGTCAGGCGATCGATCAAGCCGCGCATCCATCCGGTATGCAGAATGAACCGCCCGAGCGGCGCCGGGAGTGTGTCGGCGATCTCCTGCGTGCGCGGGTGCATGAACTCGGCGATTTCGAGAATCTGACCGTCGTTGACGCGCACCTCCTCGCGCACACGCTGGAAGCGCGAGGGGCGGATCTTCAGTTCGGCGACGCGGATCGTGTCCTCGTAGGTCATGCCGAGCGCGAGCTGGCGTGCGGTCTCAGTGATCAGGCGGCCATCGCTGTCGGCCTTCGCAACGGGCGCGAGGCGATCGAGATAGAGCCGCGCATACGCGAGGCTCTGATAGTCCGCCGTCCGCTCGATGCCCGCGCGGACGATCGCGCGCGCTGCCGGCGGGAATTTTTCTGCCTCCTCCAGCAGTTCCGCAGGAACCGGCTTGTGCGGCGGCGCCCTGGTGGGCGTCTCGTCCGAATCCTGCCCATCGAGTGTCGGTGGCGGAAGCGTCACGGCCGGCGTCTTTACCGTCGCGTCACCGGCGGTCGTGGCCTCGAACCCGGCCGTGAACGCCGCAACGCTCGCCGCAATGCCCTTGCCGCCGCGCTTGATCGCGCCTTCGAACGCCTGGCGCGGGAATGGCAGCACGCCCGCGCCCGCGATGGCGCCGAACAGCACCGCCGAGATCACGCTGCCGGTCGCCTCGGCGATCGCCGCCATGTCGAACGCGTGCATCGTCTTCGCGGCCGAGCGGCAGGCCTCGATGAGCTTCTCGGCGTCCACCCGCCCGTCGGCCATCGCGATCCGCTCGGTCATCGAGAACACGCGGTTGATCGAGGCGATCAGCGTGGTGCGGTCGGGCGTGATCAGCCCGCGCTGGATCGCGCGGCCCGCTTCCATCAGTTCGGACGCGATCACGATGTCGACGTCGCCTGGCGTAGGCATCAGCGCCAGCACCGGCTCGTGCGCCGCATCCGTGATTCCCGCGCGCGGATAAAGCTCCAGATAATAGATCGTCGCGCCGGTGCGCTGCGCGACGCCGGGAACCGAGGTGAGTTGCGCGATGTAGCGGTTGCTCTCAGCGAGATCGACGATCCAGTCGGCGAGCACGCCGCCGCCCTCGCCGCCCATCGCCAGGATCGCGATGGTGATCGGGCGGGGCCGCTGCGGAAACGGCGCGTTCATGCCGCTGCCGCGAATTGCCGGGCGGCAATGCGCCGCTGCAGGAAACCGATCACGGCATTGCGCAGGCGCGCCTTGAGATGATCCCAGCGGCTCGGGTTGTTGATAATCGAGGCGCGATAGAACGACGGACACAGCACCGCCGCATGCGCGACCTCGCCGCACAGCCCGCAGCCGACGCAGGAGTTGATCACCTTGGTGACCGGCTCGGTGCGCAGCGGGTCGGGGTTCGGCGCGACGGTCAGGGACGGGCAGCCCGAAAGGCGGATGCACGAATGATCGCCCGTGCAGGTATCAGGATCGACGCCGAAGCGCTCGCGCACCACGCGCTCGCCGCCCTTGATCGCCTTGACCATCAGCGGGCGCTCGCGGCGCTGCTTGTTCAGCATGCATTCCGACTGCGCCACGATGACCTTGGGGCCTTTTTCCTTGGTGGTCAGCGCCTCGCGCAATGTGTCGCGCATCTGCCCGACGTCGTAAGTGTGCGTGATGGTGCGCACCCACTCGACGCCGACGCCGCGCACCGCCTTCTCGATCGAATTGTGGGTCGAGCGGATCTTGTTGTCGGCCTTCGACGATAGCACGTCCTGTCCGCCGGTCGCCGAAGTGTAGCCGTTATCGACGATGACATGGACGTTGTCCGACTTGTTGAACACCGCGTTGCCGATCGAGGAGGTGAGCCCGTTGTGCCAGAAACCGCCGTCGCCGAGGAAAGCAATCGCGCGCCTGTCGGCCTTTGCGTTGAACGCCGAGGCGCCGGCACCGCCGAGGCCGTAACCCATCGTGGTCGCGCCGATGTTGAACGGCGGCAGGATCGAGAACAGGTGGCAGCCGATGTCGCAGGATACGTGATGGGCGCCCAGCTCGCGCTCGACCAGCTTCAACGCGGTGAAGATCGGCCGTTCGGGACAGCCGGTGCAAAACGACGGCGGGCGTGGATGCACGTTGTGCTCGATTGCCTTCGCGGCGGCGGCGATGCGCACCGCGCCCTCGTTCGAGGGCGGTGCGTCCGAAATGGCATCCGGCCGCCAGGCGCGCACGAACGCCTTCACGCCATCGCGCACCACGCCGCCGGTATATTCGCCGGCCATCGGCAGTAGCCCCTTGCCTTCGATCTGCGTCTGGATGTCGGCGCGGCGCAGAATGGTGTTGACCGCCTGCTCGATGAACTCGGGCTGGCCTTCCTCGACGATCAGGATCGCGCGCTTGCCTTGCGCGAAACGAACAAGCTCGCGGTCGATCAGCGGATAGGTCACGTTGAGCACGTAGAGCGGCACGCGCGAATGCCCGAGCGAGTCGGCAAGGCCGGCGAGTTCCAGCGCGCGCAGCGTGGTGTTGTACATGCCGCCCTGCAGCACGATGCCGATGTCGGTGAGATCGCCGTCGAAGAATTCGTTGAGCTTGTGGTCCTCGATGAATTTCACCGCGGCGGGCCAGCGCGTCTCGATCTTCTCCTTTTCGTGCAGATAGCTCGCCGGCGGCAGCACGATGCGGTCGGTCTGGCGGCGGGGGCTTTCCATCGCGTCCCGCAGCGTGTAGGACGGCCGCACGTTATCTTTCGTCTCGAAGCGGCCGTGCACATGGCAGGCACGGATGCGCACTTCCAGCATCACCGGCGTGTTGGTGGCTTCGGACAGCGCGAAGCCCTGCTTCACGGCGTTGACGATGCTCGGCAGGTTCGGGCGCGGGTCGAGCAGCCAGATCTGCGATTTCATCGCGAACGGATGCACCCGCTCCTGCATGATCGAGGAGCCTTCGCCATAGTCCTCGCCGATGATGATCAGCGCGCCGCCGGTGACGCCGCCCGAGGCAAGATTCGAGAGCGCGTCGGACGCGACATTGACGCCGACGATCGATTTGAACGTGACGGCGCCGCGCAGCGGATAGTTCACCGAGGCCGCGAGCGTTGCCGCAGCTGTCGCCTCGTTCGCCGAGTTCTCGAAATGGACGCCAAGCTCGGCCAGGATGTCGTTGGCGTCGGCCAACACGTCCATCAGGTGCGAGATCGGCGCGCCCTGATAGCCCGCGACGTAGGACACGCCGGATTCGAGCAGCGCCTTGGTGATGGCCAGAATGCCTTCGCCGCGAAATTCCGCGCCGGCACCGAGTTTCAGCTTCTCGACTTCTTGCTCAAACGAACGTTCGGCCACAGTGCGCTCCACCACCCGGCGCAATTTGGTGCGCCAAGATATAGAGCTTACCCTAAATCGCCGGGTCCGAGGGTACGACTATTTTCTGGAATGCCTGCAGCCGGGCCCGAGCTTAAGCGGCGCGTCGCCGGGCAATTCCGCCGGTCCCAAGCGCGTTCGGCTCACACATCGTTGCATAGCAATAGAGACGCCCGTCATCGCCGACGATCGCCTCGGACACGCCTGCGCGGATGACGAAGGGCTGGCCGCAGCCTGCGCAGGTCTTCGGCGTTCCTTTCAGAAAGTAGGGAGAGATGACTGCCATGGTATCCTCACGAATTCTGGATGATCAGGAAGGCGACGGCGAGGATCGAGAAAATCCCGAGCGCCGGTGTCATGTCGATCTCGGGGGTGCGGTATCCGCCGAGACGAAACGCTGCGTGCACTTGCCACATGGTCCTGCTCCTCGCAGTAAGAAGATTTCGAGGGCATCTTCTCCGATCCGAGGGGATACGTCCGTGAACCGCGTCACATTCTCAAATATTTGTCGCAAGAATTGCCGCCAGCGCGGCGTTCTCCTGTCCGGCAAGCTCATCGATCTGGCGGCGGCACCATTGATACGATGCCTCGAAAACAGCGGAGTGGTGGTCGAAATCCATCAGATTGGCGCCAGGAAAGACCGGCACCGTCAGAACCAGATCGAGCGGGCCGGGCGACAGCGAATCCGGTGTCTGATGCCGGCCGAGGCAGCGCTGAAGCACGTTCGCGGGACTGGGAACGTCGGGTAGCCGGCGGCGGCCGGATGGCGTGAGCATGTGGCGGAACAGCCCCCAGCGTCCAGGAATGCTCGCGTAGTCCACATCGAACCGTTGCGGCATCGCGCGCGTCCCGAAATGCACGACCAGATTCGGCCCCGCCTTGAGCGCCTTCATCGGCCGCAACGGAATATTGTCGATCACCGCCCCATCGACGAGCATCCGTCCATCCTCGGTGAACACCGGCGGCAGGATCGCAGGGAGCGAGCCGGACGCCCGCACGGCCCTCCAGAGCGGGCCGCGGCGAAGCAGGTAGAGCGCCTCGCCGGAGTCATCGAGAACCGTCGCGACGGCGAAATAGGGGCGCCACGCGTCTTCAATGTCGGCGCCGCCGAACTGGCGCCGCAGTGCCTCATCGAAGGCAATATGGTCGAGCAGCCCGTAACGCGGAAAAGTCAGGCGCTTGAAGCCGCGGCTGGTCACGAACACGTCGTGAGTGCGCCGGTCGACCTCCTCGGGGCTTAGCAGCAACGCAAAGCCGCCCAGCATCGCAGCGCCGACGCTGGTTCCGCCCAGAAAATCGAACGTCACGCCGCGTTCGGCGAACGCCTTGAACACGCCGATATGGGCCGGGCCAAAACCGCCGCCACCGGCCGCGACGTAACCC
>JAXDOA010000384.1:0-3036 GCA_034669125.1 Hyphomicrobiales bacterium | reverse complement strand
CCTCATCCATGATCCAATCGAGGGGAACATATGCAAGACTGTCATCTGGATATCCGCCGCCGACGTTGGCATGCACGCCGCAGAACCAGACCTGACTGAGCCGCTCCTCCCAGGTCCTGGCGATTGGCGTTGCGTCGTGGACGCCGCATTTCCCGGGGTAGACCCGTTCCTGCTTCTCAGTCCAAAGCATTGGATGGAATGTCGTGCGGGCATCGTCGAGCGATAGCGCATGACAGGCGCGGAGCACCCTCTTGCTCAGCTTTCGATTCGGCAGTGAGAGCGGAAAGAACCAATAGTCGACGCCGCGCGTCATCTCCTCGATCGGCAGTCCATACGCTGCAACGGTGTCCCAGAGGCCGAGAAACTCGATGGTCGTTTTTTTGCGCTTGAATTGGCGGTAGGTCGGCTGCCCGCGAAGCTTGCGCCAAACAAAGATAGCGGCGTCGCGAATCGCGCGAACCGAAACGAAAATGATCAGGGAGATCGCCGGAATGAATCCCAGCGTGCGCTCATTCGTAGCCGAAATGGGATAGAACTTCGCGCGATACTTTCGATAGACGTCGCGCGCGCGCCGCTGCAGGTCGGCTTCAGATTCGTAATCGACAATCCCCTGATGGACGATGAGGTCTGCGAGGATCCTGATCGTGTAAGCGCCGCGGCTGAAACCAAAAGCATAAATCTTGTCGTTCCTGTCCGCATATGTGCGGCACAGGAAACAATAAAGTTCGAGGACGTTGCGTTTTAGCCCCCATCCGAACGCGCCTCCCAGCATGGCGAGGGGCCTGAAAGAGGAAGTGCCGACGCCGTCGTTGTAGTAAGCGATTTGATTCCGGTCGCGGACATCAATGGCTTGATAAATTCGCCATACATTCGTTTTCCAGACCTGGGCAGCGCTGTTGCCGGTCCCATCGGATAGCAGTACGATGTTTCGCGTACGCGACTGCGTTGTGACTGCGAAATCCTCGCAGAGATCCGCTTCGGTCTGGAACGTGTCCATCGGAATTCCCCCTCGTGTATTCTCGCTAGATTTCGTTGGAAGACAATCAGGGGATGCGTCAGGGACGACAAAAAAGCCGCCTCGTGGGCGGCCTTTTCGTTTCGTGTGAGCGCAAACAATCAGCGCGAATAGAACTCGACCACGAGGTGCGGCTCCATCATGACCGGGTAGGGCACTTCGGCCGGAGCAGGCACGCGCGCGAGCTTCGCGGTCATCTTGGTGTGGTCGACTTCGATGTAGTCCGGCACGTCCCGCTCGGCCAAGGCCTTGGCTTCGATCACCAGCGCGAGCTGCTTTGAGGCGTCCTTGACCTCGACCGTGTCGCCGACCTTGACGCGGTAGCTCGCGATGTTGACGCGCTTGCCGTTCACCTTGACGTGGCCGTGGTTGACGAACTGGCGCGCCGCGAACACGGTCGGCACGAACTTTGCGCGGTAGACGATCGCGTCCAGCCGGCGCTCCAGAAGGCCGATCATGTTGGCGCCCGAGTCGCCCTTCATGCGGATCGCCTCGTCGTAGATGCCGCGGAACTGCTTCTCGACGATGTTGGCGTAGTAGCGCTTGAGCTTCTGCTTGGCGCGCAACTGCACGCCATAGTCGGAGAGCTTGCCCTTGCGGCGCTGGCCGTGCTGGCCGGGGCCGTATTCGCGCCGGTTCACGGGGCTCTTGGGACGCCCCCAGATATTCTCGCCCATGCGGCGGTCGATCTTGTATTTCGCTTGTAAGCGCTTTGTCATCGCGTCCTCTGGTTTCGAATTGATGTGGTGAGGAACCGCGCCCTCCTGCTGTCCCGGGTCACCGGAACCGACAGGTCGCGTACCGAAGCGTCGGCAGCGACCACGGGTGCGAAACGCCGCGCGGGCTCGAAAACCCTTGTGCGGCGCGCGGTTTCTAGGCGCAAACCGGGAGGGTGTCAAATATCGGCGGTGCGGGCGAAGTCGCCCGCCTCGAGCCCGAAATCGGCAAGCGCCACAGCGAGATCGGCCGAGGGCTTGCGGCCGGAGGTGAAGATCGCGCGCGCCTGCTGCGCAACGGGCGCCCCGGTCGCGGGACCCACCAGTTCGACCACGCGGCGTGCGATCGCCGGCGCGGGATCGATCCAGCGCACCGGCCACGGGGCGAGCCGCTCGAAACGGTCGAGGAGCAGCGGGTAGTGCGTGCAGGCGAGCACGATGGTGTCGGTGCGTTGCGTGCCGCCCGCCACGAAACACGGCTCGATTTCGGCGCTGATCGCCGCGTCGTCCACGGCTTCGCCGGCGAGCGCGGCTTCGGCCAGCGCCGCGAGGCGGCCGGAGCCAACCAGCGTGAGGTCGCAACCTTGGCCGAAATTGCGGATCAGCGCGTGGGTGTATTCGCGCGCGACCGTCGCTTCGGTGCCGAGCACCGAGACGAGTTTCGATTGCGAGGCCGCGCAGGCAGGCTTGATCGCCGGCACGGTACCGACGAAGGGGAGGGCGTAGCGCTCGCGCAAGGCGGGCAGCACCTGCACCGAGGCGGTGTTGCAGGCAATCACGGCGAGGTCGGGCGTGTGTGCCTCGATGAGTTCGCCTATCAGGCCGACCACGCGGGCGATGAGCTCACCTTCAGGAACCTTGCCGTAGGGAAACAGCGCGTCGTCCGCCGCATAGACCAGTCGCGCGTCGGGCCGGGCGCGCGCGATTTCGCGGAATACCGTCAGGCCGCCGACGCCAGAGTCGAATACCAAAATACCGGGAGAGCGCATGATGCGGGGAGTGACCGTTGGACCCACGAGGACGGAACGCAGCGTCGCACGATAGCCGGCCGCCGGAGCAAGGCGCGGCGCCGCCACCAGCGGCAATCGCGTCTCGCGGTTCGGGCGCCCCGTGCGCGGGGCCGGTTCGTTCGCCGACATGATGAAGTTCCGGTCCGGCCGGATTGTGGCGGGCAAGAGTTAATCAATGACTGCCGGGCTCCCGGACCGCGAACGGATCGAAGGTCTGTTCGATCCCTAAGATCAACCGCGGACAAGCAAAACGCGTTTCTTGGGTTGACTGCAATTTCAAACGAGCATCCCCTCT
>JAXDOA010000383.1:0-14197 GCA_034669125.1 Hyphomicrobiales bacterium | reverse complement strand
GTTCACCCACGGCATCGTCTTCGCCGAACGGCTCGGCGTGTTCCTGATCTGCGCGATCGTTGGCATTCTCGTATCGGCGCCATCCGAGCAGTCGGTGGACGAAACCCGCGCGCATGCGCCGTCCGCGCAACCGCACCGCGAAGCCGGCGGCTAAGAAGCGGTTGCGGGTGCGCAGCACTCCCGATGGGCTTGCAGTTGACTTGGGTTCCCGGGCCAGCGACTTTGCGGCAGAAAATTTCCCGGGGAGGACATGATGTTCAAGCGTTTGATGATCGCGGTGGCATGTCTGCTGCTGTCGGTTCAGCTCGGCACCGCCGACGAGAAAACCAAGGGCAAGATTTCGATCTGGCTCGGCTATCCGGAGACACTCGATGCGTTCAAGCTCGGCCAGGCCGAGTTCAAGAAGAAATGGCCGAACGTCGATGTCGAGATCCTGACATTCGAGCTGCGCGAATTCGAGGCGAAGCTTGCCGTCTCGGTGCCGGCCGGCAGCGGCCCCGACATCCTCGCGCTGCACGACTTCATTTTCCCGCGCTACTACGAGGGCGGCAATCTCGCCGACGTGCCGGCCGATCTCGCCAAGGACGTGAACGATCCGAAGATCATCGACCCGGTGTTCCGGGATATTCTGACGCGCGACGGCAAGCCGTGGGGCATGCCGTGGTGGTCCGGCCGCAACGGCTTGTTCTACAACGAGGACATGCTGAAGGCCGCGGGGTTAGACGGGCCGCCGAAGACCTACGCGGAGGTCTGGCAATATGCCGAGAAGCTGACGCAGAAGAACGCCGCTGGCGAACTCACGCGCGCCGGCATCTCGTTGCGGCTCACCGGGCCCTCGGGCGGCACGCAGAAGTTCGGCTATTTCTACTACCAGCTCGCCGGCGAGCAGATGTTCGAACCCGGCAAGAAGCCCGGGACCGTGCGCGTCACCATCGCGAAAAACATCGATGCAGCCGCGCGCGTGCTGGTCGATCACGTCGAGCATCTGCATGGCGCGAAAAAGTCCGACGACTGGGCGCTCAAGCATGACGCGCAGCCGCGATTTTCATGCGCGAGAGCTGGGTGATCCCGTTCGTCAAGAAAAACGGTCCGGACATCAAGTTCGGCGTGGTGCCGGTGCCGAAGGACAAGGCGTGGGGTGCCTACAACAATCTCGAAATCCTGTCGGTGAACAAGGATTCCAAGCTGAAGGACGCCGCGTGGGACTTCATCCGCATGCTGCAGGAGCCCGCGATCGTCAACAACGTGCTCGACGGCTCCGGCTGGGTGCCGATCCGCAAGGACCGCGACTATTCGGCGGTTCTGGCCAAGGAGCCGCGCTTCCGCGAGATGACGTCGCCGCCGGCCGGTCTCACGCTTTACATCGAGGCGGCGAACACCGCCTATGAGGAGATGACCACGCGCGTTGGCGAGGTGATCCAGGCCGGCTTCCGCGATGCATCGCTTGCCGGCAACATGGACGGCGCCAGGAAAGTGATGATGCGCGCGCACGACACCGCCGTGAAAATCCTCAAGGACAACGGCAACTATTCAGACTAGTTGTCCGTGAGCGCGACCGACAACACGGTGGCGCGCAGCAATTTCGCCGCGCGTTTCGCGGAGTTTCGCGACTCCATCAAGCGCGATCATCTGCTCTGGGTGGTGCTCGCGCTCGGCCCGGTGTTCGCGCTGTTCTGCATCATTCGGGTCTATCCGATCCTGGAGACGATCCGGCTCTCGTTCTATCGCTACCATCCGACGCAGCGGAACCGGCCGTTCATCGGCCTCGACAACTACTGGCGGCTGCTGGAAGACGACTCGTTCCGCACGGCGCTGATCAACACGCTGCAGTTCTGCGTGATGGCGGTGGTCATCACGCTGCTGCTCGCATTCGCGATTGCCGTGCTGCTGCGCTCGATCGAGAAGGTCGCGCCGGTCTACGAGTTGCTGCTTTACATTCCGGTGGTGACGCCGTGGGTACCGGCCTCGGTGATCTGGAAATGGATATTCGATCCGATGCACGGAATCCTCAACTACATGCTCACGGCGGTGGGCATTCCAAAGCTCAACTGGCTGCAGGACGAGCACGTCATCATTTACGCGATCGTGCTCGTGTCGGTGTGGAAGATGCTCGGCTATTTCGTGGTCGTGTATGGCGTGGGCCTGCGCAACATTCCCGATGAACTGCTCGAAGCGGCCGAGCTTGACGGCGCGACGCCGTGGCAGCGGCTGATCTATGTCGTCATTCCGTTGATGAAGCCGATCATCCTGTTTACGGTCATCATCGCCACCATCATCTTCTTCAACGTGTTCGCGCCGGTTTACGTGCTCACTGCCTCGGCACAGGGCGCGCCCGCTTACGACTTCAAGGTGGTGATCGGTGAAATCTACCAGAACGCCTTCGTGTTCTACCGCATGGGCTATGCGGGAGCGCAGTCGGTGGTCCTGCTCATATTCGTGCTGACGCTGGTGTTCATCCAGTTCACGCTGTTCCGCGACAAGGCGGGAGTCAAATGAGCATGATCTTGTCTGAAAACCGGTGCCCACTTTTCGGGATTATGCTCTGATGTTCAAGGAGCGCTGGATCGTCATCGTCGCTTACGTGGTGTGCACCATCATGGCGCTGATCGCCGTGGTGCCGTTCTTCTGGGTGCTGATGACGGCGCTCAAGACCAATCCGGAGATCAACGCCTGGCCGCCGCATGTTTTCCCACGCGAGCCGACGCTGGAGCATTTCACCCGCATTTTGCGTGAAGAGAATTTCCTGCGCTACATCTTCAACTCGCTCGTCATCGCACTCTGCTCGATGACCGCGATCCTGCTCACATCCTCGCTCGCCGGATTCATCTTCGCGAAGTACAAGTTCCCGGGGCGCAGCGTGCTGTTCGCCGTCATCCTGGCGACCGCCATCATTCCGCTCGAGGTCTACATCATCCCGCTCTACCTGATGGTGTTCGGCGTGCGGCTGATGGACACCTATCTGGCGCTGGTGTTTCCGTTCGTCATCATGACATTCGGCGTGTTCTTCATGCGCCAGGTGATCATGGCGATCCCGGACGAACTGCTCGAAGCCGCGCGCATCGACGGCGCCAACGAATTCTGGATCTACGTGCGGGTCGTGCTGGCCCTGAGCAAATCCGGCCTGATGGCGCTCGGCGTGTTCGCGTTCTCGGAAGCCTGGGCGAATTTCATCTGGCCGCTGGTCGTCGTCACCACCAAGGACATGTACACGACGGAACTGGGCCTCGCGACCTATCAGCGCCAGTTCTTCATCGAGTACGGCCCGATCTCGGCCGGCGCGGTCATCAGCATCCTGCCGATGCTGATCGTGTTTACGCTGTTGCGCAGCCACATCATGAAGGGCATCGCGACCAGCGGACTGCGCGGATGATTTTTTCGTGAGCGGCGTTGCGGGTGCGCGGTATTGCGCCTAGGTGTCGGCGCAGGACGATTTCGACGAGGCGACCATGAAAGCGACCCTGAACGGCACGGTCGTTGCCGACAGCGACGACACGGTTTCGGTGCGCGGCTACGACTACTTTCCGCTCGCCAACGCGCGCCTCGATCTGCTCGAGAAATCTCCCAGAACGCCGAAGGACCTCGAATGTCCGCACGGCGTGCAGTTCTATGACGTGGTGATCAACGGCGAGCCCCATCCGCGCAATGCCTGGATTTACGAGACGCCGCAGCCGGCGATGAGTGCCGTGACGGATCGCGTCAGCTTCTGGGAAGACGTGAAAGTCGCCTGAGCCGCAATTTTCTCCAAGTTCCGCCCGGCGATCGGCCCCATCCCCAATCGCACATGACGGTTCGGCGTGCGCCGTAGCTTTCGCGGCGCGTGGCGGAAACACTGTGTATTGGAGGCGAGGCGCGTGGGAAGATTCTATGGATGGCGGGTGGTCGGCGCGGCGTTCGTGCTCGCCTTCTTCGGCTGGGGCCTCGGCTTCTACGGCCCGCCGGTCTATCTGCATGCGGTGCGCGAGGCGCGCGGCTTCTCGCTCGCCGTCGTCTCAACCGCCGTGACGGTGCACTATCTCGCCGGCGCGATCGTCGTCGCCAATGTGCCGGCGCTCTACCGGCGCTTCGGTTTGCCCGCCGTCACCGTCACGGCGGCGATCCTGCTCGCGGCTGGAATTTGCGGCTGGGCGATTGCGCGCGAGCCGTGGCAGCTTTTCGCCGCCACGCTGGTCAGCGGAGCGGGCTGGGCCGCCATGGGCGGCGTTGCGGTGAATGCGATCGTCTCGCCGTGGTTCGTGCGCACGCGCCCCGTGGCGCTCGGCACGGCCTATAACGGCGCGAGCTTCGCCGGGCTGATCTTCTCGCCTCTTTGGGTGTTTGCGATCTCGCTCATGGGGTTTCCGGCGGCCAGCGCAATCATCGGCTTCGCCACCATCATAACCGTCGGGCTGCTGGCCGGGAAATTCTTCGCCCGAACGCCGCAGCAGATGGGGCTTTCGCCCGACGGCGATGCGACCGGCGCGCCGGCCACCTCGGTGACCTCGCCGCGCGCGAAACCGCTTCCGGGATCGCTGCTCTGGCGCGACCTCGGTTTCATTACGTTGGCGGCCGGCGCGGCGCTCTCGCTGTTCGCCCAGATCGGCCTGATCACGCATCTCTATTCGCTGCTGGTGCCGGCGCTCGGCAAGGAATGGGGCGGGCTCGTCATGGGCATCGGCACCGGTGCCGGAATGGCCGGCCGCATGATGGTCGGCTGGGTGATGCCCGCGCACGCGGACCGGCGGCTTGTCGCCTGCTTGAGTTACGCGGTGCAGATTGTCGGCACCCTCACGCTGATCGCTGCCGCCGGCACGACCATTCCGCTGCTGCTCATTGGCGTGCTGCTGTTCGGCGTCGGCATCGGCAACGTCACCTCGATGCCGCCGCTGATCGCGCAGGTCGAGTTCGTCAAGGACGACGTGCCGCGCGTGGTCGCGCTCGTCGTCGCAATCGGGCAGGCAACTTACGCGTTCGCGCCCGCGGCGTTCGGCCTGATCCGGGAAATGTCGAACGGCAGCTATGTCTTTGCGGGCGCCGCGCTGGTCTATCTGCTCGCGATCGGCGCGCTACTTGCCGGCCGGCGGTAACTCCACGAAATCCTTGCGCGCGTATCCCTGAAGATAGAGCAGCGCGGTGAGGTCGCCGTGATCGATGCGCGCGTGCGCGGCTTCCGCGACCTTCGGCTTGGCGTGATAGGCGACGCCGAGCCCGGCCGCTTCGAGCATCGCGAGATCATTCGCGCCGTCGCCGGCCGCAAGCGTGTCCTGCGCGGAAAGGCCGAGGCGCTTGCGCAACTCGATCAGGGTCGCGAGTTTTGCCGCGCGGCCCAGGATCGGCTCGGCGACGCGCCCGGCGAGCTTTCCGTCTTCCACAATCAGCGTGTTGCCGCGGTGCTCGTCGAAGCCGACCATCGCGGCGACGCGGCCGGTGAACAGCGTGAAGCCGCCGGACACGAGGCAGGTGTATGCGCCGTTCGCCCGCATGGTGGCGATGAGCGTGCGGGCACCGGGGGTAAGCGTGATCCGTTTCGCAATCACCTCGTCGACCACCGCGACCGGCAGGCCCTTGAGCAGCGCCACGCGCTCGCGCAGCGCCGGCTCGAATGCGATCTCGCCGCGCATCGCACGCTCGGTGATCGTCGCCACATGCGCCTTCAGCCCGACGTAGTCGGCAAGCTCGTCGATGCATTCCTGGCCGATCATGGTGGAATCCATGTCGGCGACGAACAGCCGCTTGCGGCGCGCGGCTATGGGCTGCACCACGATGTCGACCGGGAGGTCTTTCACGGCAGTGCGCAACCGTTCGGTCACGCCCTTGTCGTCCGCGCCGCCGGGCGTAAAGAGAATGTCGGCGGCAATGCCGGGATCCAGAACATGGACGTCCCGGGCGGTCGCGAGCACGCCCACGCCAAGCGCGATCGCGGCGTCATCGATCGCGGGACGCGCGGGGTTGGACATGAGAGTGGCGACGTGAGTCATCGTGGACCTGAAAAGGCGGTGCTTATCGCAGGGCCGACCGCGAGCGGCAAGTCGGCGCTGGCGCTCGGGCTGGCGGGCGAGATCGGCGGCACGATCATCAATGCCGACTCGATGCAGGTCTATGGCGATCTGCGCGTGATCACGGCGCGGCCGACGTCGAAGGAAGAGGAGAGCGTGCCGCACCGGCTCTACGGCCATGTGGATGCGGCGGAGAACTATTCGGTCGGGCGCTGGCTTGCGGATGTACGGCCCGTTCTGGATGAGGTGCGTGCCGCGGGGCGCGTGCCGATCCTGGTCGGCGGCACCGGGCTTTATTTCAAGGCGCTGACGCAGGGCTTGTCCGCCGTGCCGCCGGTCCCGGAGGACATCCGGGCGGACGTGCGCGCGCGGATGGAGGCGGAAGGTCCGGCGGCGTTGCATGCCGAGGTGTCGCGGCGCGATCCCGCAACGCAGCTCAAGCCCGGCGACCGCACACGGATCGCGCGTGCGCTCGAAGTGCTGGAGGCGACCGGGCGTCCACTCGCCCAATGGCATCGCGACGGGTTGCCGCCGCTGATCGATGGATCGAGCGCCGTGAAAGTGTTTCTCGCGCCCGAGCGACCCGAACTACGCCACCGCATCGATACGCGTTTCGACTCGATGCTTGCGGCCGGTGCGCTTGGGGAAGTCCGCGCGCTTAGCCGCCGCAAGCTCGATCCGCTGCTGCCTGCCATGAAGGCGCACGGCGTGCCGTGGCTGATCCGCCATCTCAACGGCGAGATCACACTGGCCGAAGCGGCCGAAGGCGCCAAGAACGACACGCGGCGCTACACCAAGCGCCAGTTCACCTGGGTGCGCCATCAACTGCCGGACTGGACTTGGATTGCGCCGGAGGGCGCTCTCGAGGCGACTTTGCGCGCCTTCGGGCGCTGAGACGTGAACGACGACCATACGAACGACACAAGCGTGATGCCGAGGCTGACGATGAGCACCCAATGCGCCGGACGGAACGCCATGTCCCAATCGAAATTGGCCGAGAACACGCGCCACCACATCACGCCGGTCGTCGCAGCGTACCAGCCGGTTTCGACGATAGCGGTGAGCGATGCGGCGATGAACGCAAGCGCCACCTGCCAGATGTAGGTCACCGCGCCAATGTAACGGTGCATCAGCCGGTAGCCGAGCAGCCAAAGCAGGAAGCCTGCGACCATCACCGACTCGGTGATGTCGAGCTTGATCTGCATCAGGAAGTGAATGACGCCGAGAATGGCGATCGCGTAGACGATGCTGTGCAGCCGGTTCCAGCGCGCGCCGCCCAGCCGCTTGATCATGCCGTCGGTCGAGGTCGCAGCCAGCGCGATCAGGCCGATCAGCGCGACGAAGCCGATGGTCAGATAGATGCGCAGTGCGATTTCGCTCGCGATCTTTGCGAGGTCGAATTTCTCCTGCGCGACGTAGAGCGTGAGGTGCAGCACCGCATAGCAGAACGCCGCGACCCCGAGCGTGCGGCGCATGTTGATCAGCTTTGGGGCATTGAACAGGCGGCGCGCGGGCGTGATCGAGAGCGAGATCACGACGAGCCAGATGGCGTAGTTGCCGGCCGAATGGATCGCGTCGTTGACCGGCCGTGCTGCGCTCAGGTCGCCGCTCCAAGCGCGCCAGGCGAGCCAGAGCGCCGGGACGCAGGCGCCCAGGAACGCGATGATTTTTTCCGGAGACCAGCGGCCGGATTTTTCGCGCAGGAACGGCATCAGGTTTCCTCAGCCCGACCGTCACGCGCCGAGTTTGTCAGCAAGCTCGGTGAAGCTCGACACCGCGATATCCACCGGTACGGTCGGCTTGGCCTCGCCTTTGCTGGGGCCTTTCTCGTTCGGGCGTGCCACATGCGCGGTCTTGAGCCCGGTCGCGGCGGCCGAGGCGAGATCGTTCGAATGGGCTGCCACCATGACGCATTCATGCGGCGCGCAGTCGAAGGCCTCCGCGGAGCGCAGATAGACCACGGGCTTCGGCTTGTAGTCGCCCGCGATCTCGGAGCCGAGGATCGCATCCCACGGGAAATTGTTGCGCCGTGCGATGCCGCACATCAGCGAGATATTTCCGTTCGAGCACGGCGCAATGAGGAATTTCCTGTGCAGCCGGGTGAGGCCTTCGGTCGCGTCGGGCCAGCCATCGAGGCGATGCCAGGCCTTGTTGAGGTGTTGCATCGTGGCCTCGTCCAGCGGCGACACCTTGAAACGCGGCAGGATGCGTTCGAGGTTGCGCCGGTGCAGCACGTCGAGCTTGGAGAACGGGATGACGCCGGTGCGCACTTCCTCCATGGCGGGCTGATATTCGTCGCGCCAGGCATCGGCGAAGGCGAGCCAGTCGAGTGTATAACCCTTGGGCTTGAGGACCGCCTCGCTCTCCCGTGCCACCGACGTGCGCCAGTCCACTACGGTGCCGAATACGTCGAAGATAAAGGCTTTGACGGAAGCTGGGTCGAGCATAGGCGTGTCCTGTTGGCGGGACGTTTCTTTACTCTATCATAGACGCTTCGGCCCACCCCGCGAGACCCATATGGACATCACGACACTGCCGTTCGATACCGACACCATGCTTGCCGGTTTGCGGCCGTGGGTCGAATGCGAAAGCCCGACCTTCGAGGCGGCGCGCGTCAATGCGATGATGGATCTGGTCTCGCGCGAGTGCGCGACCTCGGGCGCGGCGGTCGAACGCATCGCGGGGCGCATGGGCTTCGGCGATTGCGTGCGCGCGACGTTCCCGTTCGGCCACGCGGAGAAGCCCGGCATCCTCATCATGGGGCATCTCGACACCGTGCATCCCGTGGGGACGCTCAGCGTCCTCCCGTGGCGGCGCGACGGCGAGCGGCACTATGGCCCCGGTATCTTCGACATGAAGGGCGGCAACTTCATCGCACTGGAAGCGCTGCGGATGCTGCAGCGCCTGGGGCTCTCGCCGGCGCTGCCGGTGACATTCCTGTTCACCAGCGACGAGGAAGTCGGCTCGCCGAGCACGCGCGACCGCATTGAGGCGGAAGCCGCGCGGCACAAATACGTGCTGCTGCCGGAGCCCGGCCGCGCCGACGGCGGTGTCGTCACCGGCCGCTACGCGATCGCGCGCTTCAATCTCAAGGCCGTCGGCCGGCCGAGCCACGCCGGGGCGCGGCTGAAGGACGGGCGCTCGGCGATCCGTATCATGGCGGACATGATCCCGCAGATCGAAGGGATGACCACGGATGCCTGCACGTTCAGTGTCGGCGTGGTGCATGGCGGGCAATGGGTGAACTGTGTGTCGAGCGCCTGCGAGGGCGAGGCGCTCAGCATGGCCAAGCGACAGGCCGATCTCGACAGCGGCGTCGCGCGCATGCTGGCGCTGACCAAGGGCGACGATGCGTCCGGACGCTTCATCGTGACACGCGGCGTGACGCGCCCCGTCTGGGAGCCGAACGCCAAGACCATGGCGCTGTACGAGGTGGCACGACGCCTCGCGCGCCAGCTTGGCGTCGATCTGCGGCATGAAAGCTCGGGCGGCGGCTCGGATGCGAATTTCACGGGTAATCTCGATATCGCCTCGCTCGACGGGCTCGGCGTTTGCGGGGCCGGGGCGCATACCTTGCAGGAACACATCCTGGTCGAGAGTCTGGCCACGCGCGCAAAGCTGATGACGGGTCTGTTGATGGAACTGGGGTGAGGGAGCAGGTCAGCAATATCGATCGGCTCAAGTGCCGAACACGGCCACCCCCATCTTGCGCGCCGCGGACTCCAATGCCCTGTCGCCGGTCGCGAGCGGGAGGCCGCTCCGCAGGGCAAGCTCAAGATATCCGGTATCATAGATGTTCAACGACAGCCGTTGCGAGAGAACACAGAGCTCGACCATCTCCGTTGCGTCGCGCGCAGGGTCGACCGATAAGTCCAAGTCCAGAACGCTCGCGATGAATCTATCGATGTCGTCTTTCTCGACAATGCCGCGATGCTTCAGCCGAGAAAGTCCGTGAAAAACTTCGTACCAGAACGACGCCGGCACCAAGGCGCCATCCGCGATAACGCCGACCAACGCAGCTCTGGTGAGGGACGTTGCCTGGCTCGGTGCACACCACGCGACGGCAACGGACGCATCTAGGACTTGAGCCATTTGTCGACTCGCGCGTCGAGTTCTCGTTCGATGTCAGCCTTGTGTTCCTCATAGTTTCGTTGCGCTTCTTCTTCCGGAACCATTGGGGCTGCGTCTAGCCGAGCGAGAATTCTCTCGCCCGCTTGGCGCGCCCTCTCGCGATCGAACGCCTTGGGGGGCTTGATCTCGGCCACCGGCCGGCCGTTCTTCGTCACCACGAAGCTCTCGCCCTTTTCGGCGCGGGCGATCAGTTCGGAGAACTTGGTCTTCGCCTCGTAGGCGCCGACAGTGGTCGGGCCGGAAGGACTGGGCTTACGGTCGAGCATGGCGAAAAATCCGACTAGTCGACGACTAGTCTATCAGGTATTCGCCCCGAGCAAGTCACCTTTCGGCGAGATACCCGCCGTCATGGCCTCCCAGCCCTTGCGGGGCAGCGGAAATCCTGCTTGACAGTCCGCGCGGGGCGTTTATAACGCCCGCGCAAGGAAATGACGAGCGAAGTCCATGCTGCGCAACATTCTTATCGTAGGTACCGCACGCACCGCCGGGGGTGGCTGACAGCCACCTGCGACCGGAGCGGTGCGTGCCAGGGCCCCAGAGGCCCTTTTTTGTTGCCTGCGAACGACCGAGACCCAGTGGAGCAGACCGATGACGAAGGAAATGACCGGCGCCGAAATGGTGATCCAAGCGATGCTCGACCAGGGCGTCGAGTACATCTTCGGCTATCCGGGCGGGGCCGTCCTGCCGATCTACGACGCGATGTTCCAGCAGGACAAACTCAAGCACATTCTGGTGCGCCACGAGCAGGGCGCCGTGCACGCGGCCGAAGGCTATGCGCGCACCACCGGCAAGGTCGGCTGCGTGCTGGTGACGTCGGGACCCGGTGCCACCAATGCGGTGACCGGCCTCACCGACGCGCTGATGGACTCCATTCCGCTGGTCTGCATCACCGGCCAGGTGCCGACACATCTGATCGGCAACGACGCGTTCCAGGAATGCGACACGGTCGGCATCACGCGCCCCTGCACCAAGCACAATTACCTCGTGAAGAACATCAACGACCTCGCGCGCGTGCTGCACGAGGCGTTTCACATCGCGGCGAACGGCCGGCCCGGCCCGGTGGTGGTCGACATCCCGAAGGATATCCAGTTCGCCACCGGCCCCTATCTCGGCCCGAAAGCCGTGCCGATGAAAAGCTACAAGCCCAAGGTCAAGGGCGACCTCGACAAGATCAAGGCCGCGGTCGACATGCTGGCGAACGCCAAGCGCCCGATCATCTATTCGGGCGGCGGCATCATCAACTCCGGCAAGGAGGCGAGCCACCTGCTGCGCGAGTTCGCGCGGCTCACCGGATTTCCCGTCACCTCCACGCTGATGGGACTCGGCGCGTTTCCGGCCGCCCATCCGCAATGGCTCGGCATGCTCGGCATGCACGGCACCTACGAGGCCAACTGGACGATGCACGACTGCGACGTGATGTTGTGCATCGGCGCGCGCTTCGATGACCGCATCACCGGCCGAATCGATGCGTTCGCGCCGCACTCGCGCAAGATCCATGTCGATATCGATGCCTCGTCGATCAACAAGAACGTCAAGGTCGACATCCCGATCGTCGGCGACTGCGCGCACGTGCTGGAAGACATGATCCGGCTGTGGCGCGAGGGCGCAAAGCAGGTGAACAAGGCGGCGCTCGCCACCTGGTGGAAACAGATCGACAAGTGGCGCTCGCGCAATTCGCTTGCCTATCGGCAGTCGAACGAGACGATCAAGCCGCAATACGCGATCCAGCGGCTCTACGAGCTCACCAAGGATCGCGACGTCTACATCACCACGGAAGTCGGCCAGCACCAGATGTGGGCGGCGCAGTTCTTCAAGTTCGAGGAGCCAAACCGTTGGATGACATCGGGCGGGCTCGGTACCATGGGCTACGGCCTGCCGGCGTCGATCGGCGTGCAGCTCGCGCATCCGAAGTCGCTTGTCATCGACATCGCGGGCGAAGCCTCGGTGCTGATGACCATGCAGGAAATGTCGACCGCCGCGCAGTACCGGCTGCCGATCAAGATCTTCATCCTCAACAATCAATACATGGGGATGGTGCGGCAGTGGCAGGAACTGCTGCACGGCGGGCGCTATTCGGAGAGTTACTCGGAGGCGCTGCCGGACTTCGTCAAGCTCGCCGAGGCCTATCGCGGCGTCGGCATCCGCTGCGAGAAGCCCGGCGACCTCGATCATGCCATCAAGGAAATGATCAACGTCGACAAACCGGTGCTGTTCGACTGCGTGGTCGATCCGGCGGAAAATTGTTTCCCGATGATCCCCTCGGGCAAGGCGCACAACGAGATGCTGCTGGGCGATGTGGCGGGCGACATCGCCAAGGCGATCGACGAGCGCGGCAAGGTGCTGGTGTGATGAGCAACGAAACGCCCGCTAGCGCAAGCCATTATCCGGCAGCGCCCGTCAAGGAACGCAGTGAGCGCCACGCGCTCTCGGTGCTGGTCGACAACGAGCCGGGCGTGCTGGCGCGTGTCATCGGGCTGTTCTCCGGGCGCGGCTACAACATCGACAGTCTCACCGTTTCGGAGACCGAGCACGAGAAACACCTCTCGCGCATCACCATCGTCACCACCGGCACGCCGATGGTGATCGAGCAGATCCGCCATCAGCTCGAGCGGCTGGTGCAGATCCGCCGTGTGGTGGACATGACCGAGTCCGGGCAGTCGATCGAGCGCGAGCTCGCGATGGTCAAGGTGCGCGGTAAGGGCGAAAACCGCGTCGAGGCGCTGCGTCTGGCGGACGCGTTCCGCGCGCGCGTGATCGACGCCGGCACCGAGAGCTTCATCTTCGAGATCACCGGCGCGAGCGAGAAGATCGAGAGCTTCATCAACCTGATGCTGCCTTTGGGCCTGGTCGAGGTTTCGCGCACCGGCGTGGTGGCGATTTCCCGTGGGCCGGAAGGGATGTAGGCGGCGCGCCGCGCCCCAGGCGTTATTCGGAAATCGGGCTCATTCGAGAAAGCCGACGATGCGTTTCGGTCTGCTCTGCTCGGCACAAGCCGACAACAACCAACTCGGTCCGGAAACCGGACAGGGTTTTCGCGATTACCTCGATTTCAATGTCGAAGGCGAGGCGCTCGGCTATCATTCGAGCTTCTCGGTCGAGCACCATTTCACCGGTTGGAACCAGGTTTCGGCCACGCTCACGCTGCTCACGGCTCTCGCCATGCGAACGACCACATTGCGGCTCGGCAGCGCCGTGATGGTGTTGCCATGGCATCATCCGGTTCTGCTGGCCGAGCAGGCGGCGACGCTCGATCTGATCTCCGGCGGCCGGCTCGATTTCGGTATCGGCAAGGGTTACCGGCACAGCGAGTTCAAGGGCTTCGGCATCCCGCAGGATGAGGCCGAGGCGCGTTTCGAGGAGGCGCTCGAAGTCATCCGCCGCGCCTGGACGACACGCGAGCGCTTTTCCCATCATGGCCGCTTCTGGAATTTCGAGGATATCGTGGTCGAGCCGCCGACCGCGCAGCGCCCGCATCCGCCGATCTGGGTCGCGGCAGCGAGCGCGCCGTCGATCCGCCGTGCGGCTGCGCGCTCCTTCAATCTCATCCTCGATCAGTATGCCGCGCCCGACATCATCGGCGAACGCATCGCGCTCTATCGCGCCGAGCGCGAGGCGGGCGGCTCCGCATTCGATCCGATGCAGGTGGCGGTGGCCCGGCAGGTCTACGTCGCCAGAGACAAGACCGACAAGGAGGCAGCGCTGGCTCGGCTCGCCAAATTCACGCAGCGAACGGTCGCGGTGTCGCGCGCGCCCGACGGCAAAGCGGGGTCGCATGTCCTCGCGTACGCCGACAAGGTCGGCGGAACAGAGGAGAACGCCCTTTATGGAACGCCGGACGAAATCTGCGACCAGCTCCACGCCCTCAAGAAGGCCGGCGCGGAATATCTCGTGCTCACGATCGCCGGTGGCGCGAAGGACCAGCTGCGACGTTTCGCGCGCGACATCATGCCGGAATTTTCGCGGGCACGATCATCGGCGCCGCAACTCGCGGCGGTATCGACATGAGCCGGAGTGAGAGAGATTGGGCTCGCCGGGGCGGGGGCTTGTCCCGGTGATCCATTGAACCTAGAAGCACCATCACAAAACAAGCGGCC
>JAXDOA010000382.1:0-6191 GCA_034669125.1 Hyphomicrobiales bacterium | reverse complement strand
CTGCGTAAACGCGCTAGCATGGCGCGGCGATAGAGGCTGCGCATGGCCAATCCGAAGTCACGCCCTTGCGACGAGGCGACGATCCGCGCGGTGCGGAGCACCGACTGCGCGGGCAGCAGCAAGCCCTGGGTGCTTGCCGTCACCATCATGGCGTCAACCATTTCGTATATCGACGAATCCGTCGTGAACATCGCTCTGCCGACCATCGAAGCCGATCTCAAAGCATCCGCCGCCACCGTGCAGTGGCTGGTCAACGCCTACATGCTCTCGCTCACCGCGCTGGTGCTGATCGGGGGCGCGGCCGGCGATCAGCTTGGCCGCCGCCGCATCTTCATTGCCGGCACCGCGATCTTCGCACTTGCATCGCTGTGGTGCGGTCTATCCAACGACATCGCGCAACTGATCCTCGCGCGCGCCATTCAGGGCGCCGGCGCGGCGTTACTGATCCCATGCTCGCTGGCGATCATCGGCGCGACGTTCGACGAAAGCGAGCGCGGCAAGGCGATCGGCACTTGGGCGGGTTTCTCGGCGATTTCGGCGGCGTTCGGCCCGGTGCTCGGCGGCTGGATCGTCGATCACGTGTCGTGGCGCTGGATCTTCCTGATCAACCCGTTCATCGCGCTGCCGGCGGTCTGGATCGCGCTGCGCCACGTGCCGGAAAGCCGCGACGCGCAAGCCGCACAAGGCCTCGACTGGCGCGGCGCGCTGCTGGCGCTTACAGGACTGGGCAGCCTCGTCTACGGGTTGATCGCTGCGCCGGGGCGCGGCTGGGGCGACATCACGGTCGTCACGTCGCTGGCGGCCGGCGTATTGTTGCTTGCCGCTTTCGTGTGGGAGGAAGCGCGCAGCGCGGCACCGATGATGCCGCTCAAGCTGTTCTCCTCGCGCATGTTCGCGGGCGTGAACATGCTCACGCTGCTGCTCTATGCGGGGTTGGGCGGCGCATTCTTCTTCCTGCCGTTCCTGCTCATCCAGGTGCACGGCTTTTCGGCGACCCTCGCCGGCGCGGCCTTCCTGCCGTTCACCATCATCATGGCGGTGCTGTCGCGCTGGTCCGGCGGATTGATCGACCGCTTCGGCGCGCGCCTGCCGCTGATCGTTGGACCGGCGATCACCGCGGCCGGCTTCATGCTGCTGCCGATGGCGGGAGGGTCCTACGCGGCGCTGTTCATCCCGATGTTCGTGCTCGGGTTCGGCATGGCGATCACGGTCGCACCGCTGACCACGTCCGTGATCAATGCGGTGCCGGAGCGCCAGACCGGCGTCGCGTCGGGGATCAACAACGCGGTCGCATCGCTCGCGAGCCTGCTGGCGGTGGCGATCCTCGGCGCCGTCGCGCTCGACGCGCACAATCGCGCGCTCGACCGGCGTGTGGCAGCGCAGCCTTTATCCGCCGAAACACGACAAGCCGTGGCAAGCGCGCACGGAAAATTCGCCGCCGAGTTCACCATTCAAGGCGAGGAGCGAAAAGTCGCCGAGACCATCGTGAAGCAATCGCTCAATGACAGCATCGCCCTGGTGATGTGGCTCGCCGCAGCGCTTGCGCTTGCGGCCTCGATCTGCGCCGCGCTGACGATCCGGCCGCAACGCCGTGGCACCGCGCAGGCGGTCAGTCCGGCGAGCGATGATCAACCTCACATCCACGGCCGCGCGGCCTTCGCCTTCTCTTCGTAGGCGTCGATCCTGTCCTTCTTGACCATGGTCAGGCCGACATCGTCGAGGCCATTGAGCATGCAGTGCTTGCGGAACGCGTCGATCTCGAATTTCACCACGCCGCCGTCCGGCCCGCGGATTTCCTGTTTCTCGAGATCGATGGACAGCGTCGCATTGGCGCCACGATCGGCGTCATCGAACAGCTTCTCCAGATCCTCCGGCGACACCTTGATCGGCAGCACGCCGTTCTTGAAGCAGTTGTTGTAGAAAATGTCGCCGAACGAGGTCGAGATCACGCAGCGGATGCCGAAATCCATCAGCGCCCAGGGCGCGTGCTCGCGCGAAGAGCCGCAGCCGAAATTATCGTCGGCGACGAGGATCTTGGCGTTGCGGTAGGCCGGCTTGTTCAGCACAAAGTCCGGGTTCTCAGCTCCGTCGTCCTTGTAGCGCTTCTCGGCGAACAGGCCCTTGCCGAGCCCGGTGCGCTTAATAGTCTTCAGATAATTCTTCGGAATGATCATGTCGGTGTCGACATTGATCATGTGTATCGGCGCCGCGACGCCTTCCAGCTTGGTGAATTTTTCCATTTTCAATACCCTTCGAACGGCGCTGGTCTATCGCAAAACCGTGCAGTGCGAAAGGCGTGGGCGAATCAAATGAAATGATCGGTCCATCGCGGCTCCTTCATCATTCCGCGCTCGCCTCAATCGCCTCCATCATAGGGCAGCCGCGTCAGTCGGCTGCCCGTTCTATGGCTTCCATATCAGCGTCCGACATGCCGAAATGGTGCCCGATCTCGTGGATCAGCACGTGCGTGATGATCGCGCCGAGCGTTTCGTCGTGCTCGGCCCAGTAATCCAGGATCGGGCGGCGATAGAGCCAGATCATATTCGGCATATGCACCGGCGCGCTTTCCGAGCGGAACGGCAGGCCGATGCCCTGAAACAGGCCGAGCACGTCGAACTCGCTGCGCGCACCCAGATGGTCGAGCACCTCGTCGGTTGCAAAGTCGTCGATCTTGATCACCAGGTCGGCGCACAGCGCACGGAAATTCTCCGGCAGGCGGCGGAACGCCTCGATCGCCAGCACCTCGAATTCCGCCAGTGAGGGCGCGGAGGTGCCGCGCCAGCCGAGCGGATCGTTGGTGGCGTTCATCGCGCTTACTTGGCGAAATACGTGAAGTAGAGATAGATCGCGAGCGCCACCAGCCCGGCGAGGCTCAGGCCCCGCCCGATGCGCCGCCCCCAAAGCTCGATCGTGTCGACAGAGCCGTCCGGCGCCATGGCGTCTTTCATGGCATCACGGGCGGCAAAATGATCGCTGGCGCGCTGCGCGGTGCGTGCGAGCGCCGAGGTCGCGAAGGTGTCGCTGTCGCGCAATGACTCGAGGGTGCGCAGCGCCTCGCGCCGCTGCTCTTCCTCGCGCTGCCGTGGATCGCTCATGGCCACAAACATAGGCCTGCGGGACGCCCGGTGCCATCGTCAAGCGGTTGACGGCGCATCGACGATGCGGGAGCGTAGCGGATCGCGGGGAGTTTCATGCGTAGCATAACGGTCGCAGCGATCATCGGTGCGCTGGTGCTTGCGGGCGGCGCAGCGTCGGCCGGACCGCTCGCCGGCGGCGTGCAGGCATCCACCGAACTGTCCGCGCAGGCGCGGCGTCCGCCCGCCCGGCTGCGGGTCTATCCGGGCCGGCTGCTCTATCGCGATTGCACCTTCCGGCTGGCGCAGCAATGGCGCCCGAGCGGCACGGTGATCGTGCCGGTTCAGCGCTGCTGGTGGGTGCGCGGCTGAAGAGGGGCCAGCCGCTCGCGCGCGTCCAGAACAAATCCTTCCCTCACGCGTTATCCGGACGGGAGTGTCCCAGGAGGATGACGCATGACCAAAATCCTTGCAGGTATCGCAGCACTGACGCTCATGAGCGCGGCCGCGCTTCCCGTTCAGGCAAGTGCGGCTGAACAGAAGCCGGGCATCTCGAAAGAGGTCAGCCAATCGACGGACGTCAGCGCACAACGGCGCTACTACCGCCACCGCTACTATGCCCGTCCCTATTGGGGTCCGCGGCGGTACTACGGCCCGCGTTATGGCTACGGATATCCGTACCCGTATGGCGCCTATGGCTATCCGTACGGGTACTACCGTCCGGGCCTCGCCTTCGGGTTCGGGCCGTTCGGGCTCCGCGTATTCTAGGCGCGGCTTGAGCTGAAATATCGCCTCGGCGCGCGCGCGCCGGGGCGAGGATTCACTTCCACTCGCGCACGTCGACGAACTTGCCGGCAATCGCCGCCGCCGCCGCCATCGCGGGCGAGACCAGATGCGTGCGGCCTTTGTAGCCCTGGCGTCCTTCGAAATTGCGGTTCGAGGTCGAGGCGCAACGCTCGCCGGGTGCCAGCTTGTCCGGGTTCATCGCAAGGCACATCGAGCAGCCCGGCTCGCGCCAGTCGAAGCCGGCCGCCTTGAAGATTTTGTCGAGCCCCTCGGCCTCGGCCTGCTCCTTCACCAGGCCGGAGCCCGGCACGATCATCGCGTTGACGTGCGCGTTCACGTGCTTGCCTTGCGCGATTTTGGCGGCCGCGCGCAAGTCCTCGATGCGCCCGTTGGTGCATGAGCCGATGAACACGCGGTCGATCGCGATGTCGGTGATCTTCTCGCCGCCCTGCAGGCCCATATAGGCGAGCGAGCGCGTCAGCATCTCGCGCTTGTGCTCGTCGGTCACCTCATCGAGGCGCGGCACGCGGCCGGCAATCGAGACCACCTGCTCGGGGCTCGTGCCCCAGGTGACGATCGGCGGCAGCGAGGCTGCATCGAGCCTGATCTCGCGGTCGAACGCCGCGCCGTCGTCGGACTGCAGCGTCTCCCAATAGCGCATGGCGTTTTCCCACGCGCCGGCCTTCGGCGTCTTGGGACGGCCCTTGACGTACTCGAACGTCTTCTCGTCCGGCGCGATCATGCCGGCGCGCGCGCCGCCCTCGATCGACATGTTGCAGACCGTCATGCGGCCTTCCATCGAGAGCGCGCGGATCGCCTCGCCGGCATATTCCAGCACATGGCCGGTGCCGCCCGCGGTGCCGATCTCGCCGATGATGGCGAGGATGATGTCCTTGGCGGTGACGCCGTCCGGCAGCTTGCCGTCGACCGTCGCGCGCATGTTCTTCGCCTTGCGCTGGATCAGCGTCTGCGTCGCCAGCACATGCTCGACCTCGGACGTGCCGATGCCGTGCGCGAGCGCGCCGAACGCGCCATGCGTCGAGGTATGGCTGTCGCCGCACACGATGGTGGTGCCGGGGAGCGTGAAGCCCTGCTCCGGACCGATGATGTGCACGATGCCCTGACGCAGATCGTGCTCGTCGTAATACTCGATGCCGAATTCCTTGGCGTTGCGCGCCATCGCCTCGATCTGGGCGGTACTCTCCGGATCGGGATTCGGCAGGCTGCGGTCCGAGGTCGGGATGTTGTGGTCGAGCACCGCGAGCGTCTTCTCCGGCGCGCGCACCTTGCGGCCGGTCAAACGCAATCCCTCGAACGCCTGCGGGCTCGTCACCTCATGGACAAGATGACGGTCGATGTAGAGCAGGCAGGTGCCGTCCGGCTGCTCATCGACCATATGGTCGTCCCAGATCTTGTCGTAGAGGGTGCGGGGCTTTGCCATCGCTCGAATTCCTGTCACGCGGCGGTTATCGCGCCACTCTTTAATGCCTTCAAATAGCAAGGGAAAGTGGAAACCTAGCGGCCAAGAATTTTCTTCCGGGGTTTCGCGAAGCTATTCGGCGGGGGTGAATTGAACCGGCTCATTCTGGACGCGCTGCGCAAGGTGACGGCAAGCTCCTTACGAATGTCGAGATCGCCGCTGCCATCGTGACAGCCAAGGGCTACGGGGAGGAAGCCATGCCCGCGCTGATCCGGCGCGTACGGGCAAACCTCTCCTACCTCTTGCGGAATGACCGGGTCACCAAGAGGGGTGACCGCCTCACGGCGCGATGGTCGCTGGCGTAATATCTTCCTAACGCTTGGTGCTCTCGCATACCATTTTGCATCGGCCCCCGTCGCAAATCAGCATTCTGTACTCAGGGCCACATTGGGCAGTACTTCGCATCAATCTTAGTTGCTTATCGCTGGTGCATGAACCGGTGCAGTACGATGTACAATGACCTGTAGATGTCTGTCCGCCACCAGCACAGCATTTCCAACATGCCGGGATCGCCGATGCCGGGGCAGTCCCAGCCACGGCCATAAGTAAAGCAGCGCAAGTTAGAATCCTTAGCATCGTCGCCTCCCTGTAGTACTTGGTGAGAAATCGACAGCGCCAAGATTGTGCGCCGGTAAGCTGGTAAAGCCAAGGGTGTTACGATGCTTCAACGTGACGTTGCCAATCCGGTGAAATCAACCGACTTGCCGCGCTTCACCGCCAGCCCCGCCAGCCGGTTTACTTGCTCGCCATTCGACATGCGGCGATCCTCGCGCCAGCTTGCCTCTTGCGCGTAACGAAGCAGATACGGGCCTGCGAGGTGGTGGTGATGGCCGATTTCCATGCGGCGCATT
>JAXDOA010000381.1:0-2745 GCA_034669125.1 Hyphomicrobiales bacterium | reverse complement strand
TCGAGCCCGTGCTGGGCAAGGCCCGCGCGAGCACATTGGTGAAACAGCTTTGGGATATCGAGACCGCCAGCGACATCCGGCCACTGGTAGAGGCGACGGCGCAAGACTAACCTATCGAAAAATCGCTCAGGGGGAGGAACGCAATGAAGCATCTTGGAAGGGCTGTGCTCGCCGCCGCGCTGGCCTGCGCGGGTCCCGCGCTGGCGCAGGACAAGACCGTGGAATGGCGCTTCGCACACTGGGTACCGGCCTCGCATCCGATGCACCCGGCCGCCGAAGCCTGGGCCGCCTCGATCGAGAAGGCATCCGCCGGCACGATCAAGATGAAGATCTATCCTGCCCAGCAGCTCGGCAAGGCGTTCGATCATTACAACATGGCGCGTGACGGCATCGCGGACGTGGCGCACGTCAATCCCGGCTACGAGCCGGGCCGCTTCCCCGTGATGGGCGCGATGGAGCTGCCGTTCCTGTTCGCCAACGCCAGGGAAGGGAGCGCCGCGCTCGATGCGTGGTACCGCAAGTATGCCGGCAAGGAGATGGCGGACGTTCACTACTGCCTCACCTTCGCCCATGATCCCGGCACGTTCCATTCGACCAAGAAGAAGATTGTCGTGCCGGCCGACATCAAGGGCATGAAGGTGCGCCCGGCCAACGCCACGATCGCGCGCTTCATCAGCTTGCTCGGCGGCTCGAACGTGCAGGCCTCCGCGCCGGAATCGCGCGACGTGCTGGAAAAAGGCGTCGCCGAGGCAATTACGTTTCCGTGGGGCTCGATCGTGCTGTTCGGCATCGACAAGGTGACGAAGTATCATGTCGACTCGGCGTTCTATGTCACCGAGCAGGGCTGGGTGATCAACAAGGGCAAGTACGAGGCACTCTCGGCCGGCCAGAAAAAGGTGATCGACGATCACTGCTCGCCGGCATGGTCGGAGAAGATCGCCACGCCCTGGGTCGAATTCGAGGCCGCGGGCCGCGACAAGATCAAGGCGCAGGGCTACGAGCTCAACGCGCTGACGCCGGAACAGCTCGCCGAATGGCGCAAGGCCGCCGAGCCGCTCTATGCCGAATGGGCCGAGAACGCCAAGAAGGCCGGCTACAATCCCGACGAGATCATGAAGGATCTGAAGGACAGCCTGACGAAGTACAAGTCGCTGTATTGAACGATCCCGCCGCGTACTCGGTGCGCTCCCCTCCCCCTTGTGGGGAGGGGTTGGGGGTGGGGGTCCTTGTGGCGCTCACAAACTTCGACCCCCTCCCTAACCCTCCCCCTCAAGGGGGGAGGGAACAGACCGGAGCGAGCCGCTCCGTTGTCGCCACACATTTCCAAGAAAGAAAAAAGGAATGCTCCCTCCCCTCAACGGCGCAACGCGCATCCATGTCACCATCGGCGACCCGATCGCACAGGTGAAATCGCCGGCCGGCATCACGCAGGGCTTTTACGCGCGCGGCCATGACGCGATCATGATCCCGCTGCAGGTCAAGCCCGCCGATATCGAGGACTTCCTCCGGCTCGCCAAGAAGCTGCCGAACCTCGATGGGATCGTCATCACGGTGCCGCACAAGCCGGTCGCGTTCCGGCATTGCGACACGACGTCGGAGCGTTCGCAGGTGCTGGAAGTCGCCAACGTTATGCGGCGGGATGCGAACAGCCGCTGGTCCGGGGACATGACCGACGGCGGCGGATTTGTCGCGGCGCTCAAGCGCAACGGCTTCGACCCTAGGGGCAAGCGCGCGCTGCAGGTCGGCGCGGGCGGCGCGGGCTCGGCGCTCGCGCTGTCGCTGACGATGGAAGGCGCGAGCGTCACGCTCGCCGATCTCGACACGGAGAAGCGCGACGCGCTGATCGCGCGGCTCGCTCGTCATGGGCACAAGGTCGCGCCGGCGGACAAGGCCGATCCGGCGGGCTTCGATCTCGTCCTCAACGCAACGCCGTCCGGCATGAAGCCGGGCGACCCGTTGCCGGTCGATGTCGCGCGGTTGGACGGTAACATGTTCGTCGCCGACATCATCACCATGCCGCTGGTGACGCCGCTGCTCGCCGCCGCGCACGCGAAGGGGTGCCGTACGCAGAACGGTCAGCAGATGTTCGACGCGCAGGTGGATTTCATCACCGAGTTTCTGATGGGGAGGTAATGTTTCTATTTCCGGGTTGTCATCCCCGGCACTAGGGTCGCCCTTTTGAAGGTCTTGCCATCCCACGCCAGTACGCGCGGGCACGGTGCCGCTCCGACCTTGCCGCAAGCCGAGCCATGCAGATCAAGGACGATCACTGACCGTTTCCCGATTTGCCGGAATTTGATATCGCGCACATTCTCATCGAGGGCCTTCACGTACCCCCCGTTCGGCAACGACGCGAATACCTGTGTCAGGCAGCCGCCCGTCCCGCAGAAATAGGTGGCGCTACCGTCGCATTCGAACTCGCCGTAGTCGAGAATGTAGTCCCTCACGCCGTCTCCATTGATGTCACGCTCAGTGATGAATTTCGGCTGGAATTTTGGCGACTTGTCGCAGGTTTGCTCGTTCTCTTTGATCGCCGCCTGGACATTGGGCGGCAGACCTGAGAACTGCGCCAACGCCGTCGCGGGCAATATCAGCAGAACAAGAAGCAGCCCGGCGCGTGTCATGTCAGCCTGCTATCGCACATCCATCGCGGCGACCGGCCGCCAGACCAGAAGCCGTTTCTCGATCACGGTGACGATCATGTCGATCACGATGACGAACACCGCGAGCACGAACATGCCGGCG
>JAXDOA010000380.1:0-6440 GCA_034669125.1 Hyphomicrobiales bacterium | reverse complement strand
ACTGTTCATCACCGGACGGATCAAGGATCTCATCATCATCCGCGGCACGAACCATTATCCGCAAGACATCGAGCTCACCGTCGAGCGCGCGCATCCGGCGCTGCGTCAGAACGGCGGCGCCGTGTTCTCGGTGCCGGACGAGCGCGGCGAGGAAACGCTCGTGGTCGTGCAGGAGGTCGAGCGAACCGCGCGCAACCGCATCGACCCGGACGAGATCACCGGCATCATCCGCGAGGCGGTCACGACCGAGCACGAGCTGTTCGCGCGCCACATCGTGCTGATCCGCCCGCAGACCTTGCCGAAAACCACGAGCGGCAAGGTGCAGCGCTCACTCACGCGCAAGCTGTGGCTGGAAGGCAAGCTGGACTATCTGACCGCCGAGGCGGTGTAACGCGCCGCGTGGATACGCGCGTTTTCCGTTATGGCCGGAACGCCGGCCAACAGCACGCCAAGGCCTTCGGCCATGGTGGGGTGAGCAAAGATGGCATCGCGCAGCCCCATGTATGTGAGACCGGCCAGCATTGCCGTCTGCACGGCGGCGATGACCTCTCCGGCGCCGCTGCCGAGCATCGTGAAACCCAGGATGCGATCGTCGCGCGCGTCGACAAGCGCCTTCATGAAGCCGCGAGTCGCGCCAATGGTTCGGGCGCGCAGAACTGAGCTCATCGGAAGGCGCGCCACCCGGACAGCAATCCCGCGGCGCTTGGCCTCCTCCTCGCCGAGCCCAACCCGCCCGAGTTCGGGATCGATGAACATGCAATAGGGGATCAGTCGCCCGCGGGTCGTTCGCGGCCGTCCCGACAGAGTGTCGCGCACCACCCGGAAGTCGTCGTATGCGACGTGAGTGAATTGCGGGCTCCCAGCGCATTCTCCCATCGCCCAAACTCCGGGGGCCGTCGTCTCCAAACGTTCATTCACCTTGACGCAGCCGCGCGAGTCCATCCCGATTCCGGCGCTCTCCAGACCGATGCCGCGCGTATTCGGCGTGCGGCCGGCGGCGACGAGCAGATCGCTACCGTCGATCGCTCGTTCACCACCCGGCGTGCGCAGCAGCACACGCACCTGGTCCCCCGAGCGACCATCGATAGCGTCGATCGAAGCCTCAAGGACAACGTCGATGCCGTCGTCCGTAAAGATCGAATGAATCGCCTCGGCCACGTCGGGGTCCTCTCGCGGCGCGAGCTGCGGCGCCTGGTCAATCACCGTGACGCGACTCCCGAACCGCCGGAAAGCCTGCGCCATTTCGAGGCCGACATAACCGCCGCCGAGTACGATCAGGTGCGCGGGAAACCGATCGAGTTCGAGCGCCTCCACGTGCGTCAGCGGAGCGGCTCCGCTCAGACCGGGAATATCGGGAATCGCTGCGTGGGTACCGAGATTGAGGAACACGCGCTCTCCCTCCAGGCGCCGGGTCCCGCCCTGCGGCAGCCGAACTTCGATCGTCCTGGGCGCAACGAAGCGACCCTCGCCGAGAATGAATTCCAGACCGTCGACCGCGAACCGCGCCTTGTGGATCGAGATCAGGCCATCGACCATGTCACGCTTGTGTTGCCGCACGCCCGCCATGTCCACGCTCAAAGGGCCCGGGCGCGGCCCGAATGTCGTAGCACCGCGGATGAGATCCGCGACCTTCGCGCTGTGAATCACGTTCTTGCTGGGCAGGCAGGCGATGTTGGGACACGAGCCGCCAATCAGTCCCTTCTCGACCACGGCGACGCGACGCCCCCATCGCGCCAGCTCCCAAGCCATGTACTTGCCGGCTTCTCCGCCGCCCAACACGATATTCTCGAAGCGCTCGAGGTCGCTCATCTGACCCTCTCGTCGCAAGACGAACCGGTGTCCATCCGAGGACGGTGTGGAAGTGTTAAGCCCGCGATCTGGGTAGCGCTTGCCCGATCTTGCGGCTGCTGTTTCCGAATTGCCGCGGAGCGCGACGCTGCGCCCTGCCGGATGCGCACGGCGAACCGCGCCTGACCGCGCTTCCCACACCTCCAAAATAGACCTACGATCTCTTCGGGCTCGCGGTTGAGCCCCACAAATCATTCGGGAGGAGACCATGGCGCGCATCGATCGTCGCAAGTTTCTCCAGTCGTCCGGTGGCGGCCTTGCCGGCATTCTGACGAGCGGCCGGGCGCCTGCCTTCGCTCAGACGACGACGCTGCACTGGCTGCGGCTCGGCGATTTCGTTCCCGCCTCCGACACGCTGCTGCGCCGCGAACTGCTGCCCGAGGCCGAGAAGGCGCTGGGGCTGAAGATCACGCTCGAAACCATCAACGGCAACGACCTGCAGGCGCGCATCACGTCGTCGATCCAGTCCGGCAGCGGCGCCGACCTCATTCATGCGATGCACAACTGGCCGCAGCTCTATGCCGAGAGCCTCGTCGATGTGAGCGATGTCGCGGAGGAGATCGCCAAGCAGCAGGGTGGCTTCTACGACATCTTCGGGTCAATCGCGAAAGGCGAGAAAGGCTGGCTCGCGATGCCGTGGGCCGCGCTCGGCATCCTGCTCTGCTATCGCAAATCCTGGTTCGACGAGATCGGCGTCACCAAGTTTCCCGACACGTGGGAGAGCTATCGCGCGGCCGGCAAACTGCTCAAGGCCAAGGGCCGGCCGATCGGGCAGACCCTCGGGCACGCCTATAACGACGCACCCGCCTTCACCTATCCGTACCTCTGGGCCTTCGGCGGCAAGGAGCTGGAGAGCGACGGAAAGACCGTCGCGCTCAACAGCAAGGAGACGCTGGAGTCGGTCAAGTTCATGGCCGGCTTCTGGAAAGACGCGCACGACGAGGGCGGGCTCGCCTGGGACGACAGTAACAACAACCGCGCGTTCCTCGGCGGCACGATCTCGTCGACCAGCAACGCGGCCTCGATCTACATCGAGGCGCTGCGCAAGCCCGAGCAATACCGCACCGAAAAGGGCGCGGCGCTCAAGGACGACATTTTGCACGCGCCCTATCCGAAAGGCCCCGGCGGCGGCGCGGGTCTGCATCCGCCGCAGACTCACATGCTGATGGGCTATTCGAGAAACCAGAAGGCCGCGAAGGACTTTCTGCGCTGGGCGCACTCGCGCCCGGTGTTCGAGAAATGGTTCGTCTCGCAAAAGGGCTTCTCGATTCCGGCGGCGAAGGAATGGTCGAAGCATGCGGTGTGGAGCGAGGACCCGATCATGGCGCCGTTCCGCGACGTGATTCTGGCGGCGCGCGCGCCCGGCTGGCCCGGCGCCTCGACGCGCAAAGCGGCGGAAGTCGTGTCGAAGTACATCGTCACCGACATGTACGCGAAGGCCGTGCAGGGTATGCCGGCCGAGGATGCCGTGAAGTGGGCGCACGCCGAGCTGGTGAAGGTGTACGGCTAAAGTCGTGTCCTAGAGCATGATCCCGAAAAGTGGGTACCGGTTTTCGGAAAAGATCATGCTCAAACGAAAAGAAACGCGACGAGTGTGATTCAACGAAGTTGGATCACACTCTAGAAGTCGATCTTCGCCCTGTCGCCGAGCCGGATGCTCTCGGCTATCGCAACCTCCATCCGCCGTGCGATGATCGCGCGGTAGTGGCCGAAGTCCATGAAGTTGGCGCGCTCGCGCGTCAGCGCATTGTCGATGCGGAAATCGATGACGTTGCTGCGCGGCCGCCCCGCGACCAGCTTGCGCAGTGCCGCCTTGCAAGCCGCCTCCTCCGCCGCCGCAAGCGTGCCGGCACGCGGGATCGCCGTGTAATACGCTGGCGGAACGAACAGCACCACCGGCACGTCGGCGGGGAGCTTGCCGATCGCCGCGCCGAGCAGCGCGACGCCGGGAAAATCCTCGCTCACGCTTTGTGGCGCCGGGCCGCCATCGTCGCGCGGTGTGATCACCGGAGCGAATTCGCCCGCACCTTCCTTCTCGTAGTCCCAATAGCCGTCCGCGGCGTTCGGCTGGCGCCGCCCGGCAAGAATCATCAGCCGACGCCCGGCATGGCGCAGCGCCCGCGACGAGAACATGCGGGTGACATAGTCGAACCTGCTCTCGCCATAGAGCCAGAACGGAAACGGATGCTGCAGCGGCAGCGCGGGATCGCGCACGCACCAGCTCGCATCCGCGGTGATCGCCAGCGCGCCGATGCGGGGATGGTGGCGCACGAAATAGTCCATCATGGCAAGCTGCTCGCGCGGGCCGGTCCCCGGCGTGGTGAGCTGCACAAACCTCGCGCCGGTCAATTGCGACAGTTCGCTCGGCTTGACCAGCTGTCCGGTCGAATTGCCGATCACGGCGGAATCGAATTGCGGATCGCGCGCGCGGCTCGCATTCGCAGTGCGCGGGCTTGCATCGTCGACGCCCTTGATGCCGAGCAGTCCGAAGCCGCTGTCGTAGGGGTCGACGATCCAGATCAGCGCCGAGACGAGCGCGCCGGCGACGACAAGCGTCGCGACAAAGACGCTAAGCCATCGTCCCCACGCGGGCGCGGCTGCGGCGTCAGCCGCCGTGTCAGAACTGGAAGTAGACGAACTCATAAGCTTCCCGGTCACCCAGTTCGACGAGTACCGCAACAATCACAAGGCCGAGCGCGGCAGCGACCACTTTGCGCGGCCTTTCATTGAGCCACATCACGATGTCCTGGCTCGCCGGCAGCAGGACGGCGCACGCTGCCGCAATGAGTATCGGTAGCGCACGGGCGACCGCGCCGAAATCCGGCAGAATCGCGAGGCCTTGATACACACGCCATGCGGCCTCAAGCGAGCCCGCGCGGAAGACGACGCCAAGCAACAGCGAGAACACCATCATGATTGCCCAGCCCGCCAGCGACGGCATACGCCAGCCATAGCGGCGCCACAGCGACACGGTCACCACCGCGACGCCTTGCGCAAAGCCCCACAGCACGAAGGTCCAACTCGCGCCGTGCCACAGCCCGCACAGCGCCATGGTGATGATCATCGCGGCGAAATACTGCAACAGCCGGTGGCCGCGCCCGATGCGCGCATTGGCGAGCGGATGGAACAGATAGTCGCGCAGGAACGCCATCAGCGTCATGTGCCAGCGCTGCCACAGATCCTGCATGTTGGTCGTGCGGAACGGCGCGTTGAAATTGTAGGGAAGCTGCACGCCGAACAGCAGCCCGAGCCCGATCGCGATGTCCGAATAGCCGGAAAAATCGAACAGGATCTGGAAGATGAACCCGAGCGCGAGCCACGAGTTTCCATCCGGCACCGCGCCGAGTTTCGCCTGCGCGTAGATCGGATCGATGATGCGGCCGATCGGATCGCCGAGCAGCGTTTTCTGGATCAGGCCGAGCACGATGAACGTGATGCCAAGCGCGAACTGCCGCTGCCAGCCCGGCGCGTAAACCTGCCGGCCGAACTGATGCATCACCTCCGACCAGCGTGCGAGCGGTCCGGCGATCGCCTGCGGAAAGAAGCAGATGTAGAGCGCGTAGCGCTCGAGCGTGTATTCGGGTGCTTTCCCCTTCCGGAGATCGACCAGATACATGATGTGATGGAAGGTGAAGAACGAGATGCCGAGCGGCAGCGCGATGGCGAACGGGCTGAATGCGATGCCGGACAGGTTGGTGAACGTCTCGGCGAAAAAGTTGGTGTACTTGAACACACCGAGCGCCGCGAGGTTCGCGACGATCGCCGCCGTGACGACCGCGCCCTGTTTCGTGGCGACATACCACTTGGCCGCCAGCCAGTTGATCAGGATCGAGCCGATCAGCAGTGGCAGAAACCGCACATCCCAATAGGCATAGAAAACAAGCGACAGCGCGATGACGACCGGCATCCGCAGCCGCGGATGCGGATCGGCGAGCCGATAAATGACAAGCGCCGCCGGCAGGAAGACCAGCAGAAAGGCGTAGCTGTTGAAAAGCATGAGGCGGCCAAAAACCCCCGGACGAACCCTATCGGGGTATCGGCATCAGGCGGGTACGGCAACCCTTACCGGCGGACGCTGCGGCAGCACGGGGGCGGAGGCGGCGCCCAGCATCGGGTCCCAGAACTGGCCGCACTCGTACATGTAGCGGGCCTGCACGTATTGGTACAGGTTCCCCATGACGTAAGGCGCGGCGGCCGGGTTCTGCGGGAACATCTTCACGACATTGCCGAGCATCTTCTTCTCGGCCGGACCAAGCCGCGCGAGGCTTCGGATCAGCGTCGCAGAATCCGCATAGACGGTTCGCATGTCCTGCCCGCTGCTTTCGGGCGGCTTCTGGTCGCGCTTGCTTCCGAACGTGGCGATCACCCGGGTGATGCGCTCCTCGAACGCTTCGGGCCGGTAGAGCGAGTTGCACAGCCACTTCACGCCCTGCACCACCTCTTCCCGCGTCATCTGCTTGGGAACGATGTTCGAATGCCACGGCGCGGCCGTCGTGACAGACGAATTGTCGAACAGCCGTCCTTCGGCTGCGAGCCGCGCGTGGAGCGGCGTCGCATCGGGCGCAACCAGTGTCGCGAGACTGAAGATCGGC
>JAXDOA010000379.1:0-3246 GCA_034669125.1 Hyphomicrobiales bacterium | reverse complement strand
CCACCCTGGCCCGGCTGCTGTTGCTGCTGGCCCGGCTTCTGCTGTCCGCCGCTTTGCTGGCTACCTTGGCCGGGCTGCTGGTTCTGCTGGCCACCTTGGCCGGGCTGCTGGTTCTGCTGGCCGCCCTGGCCCGGCTGCTGTTGCTGCTGGCCCGGCTTCTGCTGTCCGCCGCCTTGCTGGCCACCCTGGCCGGGCTGCTGGTTCTGCTGGCCGCCCTGGTTCTGGTTGCCTTGATTCTTGTTGTCCTGATTCATTTGCTTTCCTCTCCTTAGCGGGAACATTTCCCGCAAGAGAAGCAACGCGTGAAAGCTGCTTGCGTTCCGACGTCGGCGGCAGCGCTGGCGGACCTAATCCATCTTCACGCCGGCCGCTTTCACGACGTCCGCCCACTTGGCGCGCTCGCCGTCGATGAACTTCGCGAAATCTTCCGGAGTCATCGGGGAGGCGACCGCGCCGATCTCGAACAGCTTGTCCTTCACGTCCGGCAGTTCGAGGATGCGCTTCATTTCCGCGGCCATCTTGTCGACGATCGGCTTCGGGGTTCCGGCCGGCGCGAACACGCCATGCCATGACGTCGCCTCGAAGCCCGGGATCGTGTCCGCCACCGTCGGCACGTCCGGCGCGATCGCGCTGCGTTCGGTCGAAGACACCGCGAGCGCGCGCAAATTTCCGGCCTTCACTTGCGGCCAGGCGAGCGTGATGTTGTCGAACGCCAGGTTGATATGGCCCCCGGTCAAATTGTTCATGATGTCGCCGGACGAGCGGAACGGCACGTGCGTCATGGTCGTGCCGGTCTTGATCTTGAACAGTTCGGCGGCGAGATGGATCGACGTGCCGACGCCCGAGGACCCGTAAGACATCTTGTCCGGGTTCGCCTTCAGATACGCGATCAACTCCTGGACGTTGTTCGCCGGCAGGCTCGGATGCACCACCAGAATGTTCGGCAGCCGCGCGATCAGGCTGACCGGCTGGAAGTCCTTCACGGTGTCGTAGGGCAGTTTGGTATAGATGAACGGGTTGATGGCGTGGGTCGACACCGTGCCGACGAGAAACGTGTAGCCGTCGGGTGCGGCCTTCGCGACCGCGGCGGCGCCGAGATTGCCGCCGGCGCCGGCGCGGTTTTCCACGATGAAGGGCTGTCCCAATTTCTGGTGCATGTGCTGGGCGAGCAGGCGTCCGAACAGGTCGGTGGTGCCCCCGGCCGAGAACGGCACGATCAAGTTGACCTGCTTGACCGGCCATTCCTGCGCGCCGGCCGGCGCTGCCAGCGCCGTCAGGATTGCCACCGCTCCGATCAGATGACGCATTCGCTTGCCTCCCGTTCGGCGTAACTTGCACGCCATTGGGCGGCGTTCTATCACGAGCGGGCGGTCGATTGTGAAGCACGTGGTGCGGCAAATCGCTGGGGGAACCTGATGACCAAGCCATTGAGCGAAGCCGCGCGCGCGAAGCTTTTGACCGTCAGCACCGCGACATTGACGACGCTGCTGTTCAAGCGGGGCTTGCGCAACACCTTCGTGCAGGGTGCGCGCCCGCTCAATCCCAATGCGCCCGCGATGGTCGGACCCGCCTACACGCTGCGCTACATTCCGGCGCGCGAGGACATCGACACGATCGACGTATTCCAGGATCGCACACATCCGCAACGCGCCGCGGTCGAGGCCATTCCGCCGGGCAGCGTTCTGGTGATGGACTGCCGTCAGGACGCGAGCGTGGCGTCGGCCGGCAGTATCCTGATCACCCGCATGATGGTCCGGGGCGCTGCCGGCGTGGTGAGCGACGGCGGCCTGCGCGATTCGCCCGAGATCGCGAAGCTCCCCTTCCCGGCCTACTGCCAGGGCGGCTCGGCGCCGACCAACCTGATCAAGCACCATGCGGCGGACCTGAACGTGCCGATCGGCTGCGGCGGCGTGCCGGTGTTTCCGGGCGACATTTGCGTCGGCGACGGCGAAGGCGTGGTGATCGTCCCGGCGGGCATCGCGGAGGAAATCGCGAACGAGGCCGCCGAGCAGGATCTGTTCGAGACGTTCGTCATCGAACGGGTCCGCGAGGGGCAGTCGACATTCGGACTGTATCCGCCGGACGCCGCGAGCAAGCAGGCGTACGAAGCCTGGTGCGCGAAGCGCAAGGTGCGGGTTCCAAATTAGCTATTTCTTAACCCCTCCGGCGCGGCCGCAAGCGAATCTTCATTCCTTGTTTCTAACGTCGAACTCCGGCCCTGCGCTGCTGTCCGGAGGAATGCCGGCGAATGACGCCGTCACCGAATATGATCGATGAGATCGAGGACGCGCTTGCCTCCAAGACGGAGGAAAAGCGTGAGGCCGCGCTATGGCGCATTACCGATCTCTTCATCGATGGCTCGGACAGCTACACCGAAGATCACGTCACGCTGTTCGACGATGTGATCGGCCGTCTCGCGGCGACGATCGAGACGAACGCCCGCGCCAGGCTCTCCACACGCCTCGCCCGTGTGCCGAATGCGCCGGTCGGGGTCGTCCGCACGCTTGCCGCCGATGACGACATCGGCGTCGCGCAGCCGGTGCTGCGCCATTCGCCGCGGCTCGACGACGACTACCTCAAGGCGACCGCGGCGACGCACAGCCAGCAGCATCTCATGGCCATCGCACAGCGCGGCACCCTGAGCGAACAGGTCACCGAAGTGCTGGTCGAACGCGGCAACGGGGACGTCGTGCGCTCCGTGGCGCAGAACAAGGGTGCGCGTTTTTCCAGCGCGGCGTTCAAGACGCTGGTGGAGCGGTCCGTCGGCGACGATGTGCTGGCCGTGCATGTCGGCACGCGCCACGATATTCCGCGTCAGCACCTGCTCAAGCTGGTGGAGCTCGCATCCTCGGCCGTGCGGCAGAAGCTCGCTGCCGCCGACCCGGCGGCCGCGGCGGCGATCCGCGACGTGGTCGCCGAGATCGGCGGCAACATCCGCGCCGCCTCACGCCGGGCCTCGACCGATTACGCGGCCGCGCGCGCCGAGGTGGAAGCGCTGCATCAGGCCGGCCGGCTCGGCGAAAACGAGGTTCATGATTTCGCGGATGCGCGCAAGTTCGAGGAAACCGCGGTCGCGCTGTCGCTGATGACCGGCGCGCCGATCGATCTGGTCGAGCGCGCGATGCTCGACGACAATCCCGACATGGCGATGATCCTGGCCAAGGTCGCGGGGTTCTCCTGGACCACGGCGCAAAGCATCCTGCTGCGCGCCACCGGCCGCACGCTCTCGGTGCAGGACCTGGAACG
>JAXDOA010000378.1:0-9986 GCA_034669125.1 Hyphomicrobiales bacterium | reverse complement strand
GATCTCGCCGACCGCGCCCGTCCCGGCCTTTGCGGCGGAGCGCTGCTCGCCTGACAACGATCCGGATCGCCCGTTCGAGCATATCTGCTTCACGGCGCCATGGAATTTCACCGAGCAGCCGGCCGTGTCGATCAACGCGGCCTTCACGAAGACCGGCCTTCCGATCGGCGTGCAGATCATCGGCCGCCGCTTCGACGATCATGGCGTGCTCAAGCTCGCGAAGGCCTGGGAAACCGCGCGCCGGCCGATCGCGAACTGGCCGGTGCCGCCGGCCAACTAGCCGATCCGCCCCAGCACCGGAAACGCCTCCAGCAACCAGTAGCTCGCTTCTGACACAAAGCCGGTGAGAAACGCGATGCCGGTCAGCACGAGCAATCCGCCCATCGTCTTCTCGACCGCCGGCAGGTAGCCGCGAAAGCGCGCCAGAAACTTGGCGAACGGCTCGACCGCGAAAGCCGCGGCGAGGAACGGAATGCCCAAGCCCAGCGAATAGACCGCGAGCAGGCCCGCGCCCTTGGTGACGGTCGCCTCCGACGCCGCGATCGCCAGGATCACCGCGAGGATCGGCCCGATGCACGGCGTCCAGCCGAACGCGAACGCCAGGCCCATCACATAGGCGCCCCACAGCCCGACCGGCTTCGGCACGGTCACGCGCTTTTCGCGATAGAGCAGCGCAAGCCGCGTCACCCCGAGGAAATGCAGGCCCATGATGATGATGACGACACCGGCCACCAGGGCGAGCTTGTCCGCGTAAGCGCGGATCAGCGAGCCGAACGCGCTCGCGCTTGCGCCGAGCGCGACGAACACCGTCGAGAACCCGGCAACGAACAGCGCCGCGGCGCCGACGGTCTCCCAGCGCACCCGCGGTTCGGGCTCGGCATCGGCGAACCGCTCCAGCGAGGTGCCCGCCAAATACACCAGATAGGGCGGCACCAGCGGCAGCACGCACGGCGACAGGAAGCTCAACAGGCCGGCAAACAGAGCGGCGAAAATGGTGACATCGGCGGCCATGCGGTCCTAATGTGCAGACGCCGCCGGTTCCTGCAAGCCGCGCGCACCCTGCCTTTCGGGAAGTGATCGGACGTGAAGTCGTGGCCAACTTGATTACCGACGTACCCGGCCTGAAAGTCGGCAACGCCGACGACGCGACGCTCGCCTCCGGCGTGACCGCGATCCTGTTCGACGAACCGGCGGTCGCGTCCGCCGACGTGCGCGGCGGCGCGCCCGGGACGCGCGACACCGACCTGTTGGCGCCTGAGGAAACCGTCGAGCGCATCGATGCGATCGTGCTCTCCGGCGGCTCGGCCTTCGGCCTCGATGCGCCGGGCGGCGTACAGGCCTCCCTGCGCGAGCAGGGCCGCGGCTTTGCGATCGGCAATATCCGCGTGCCGATCGTGCCGGGGGCGATCCTGTTCGATCTGCTCAATGGCGGGGACAAGGATTGGGGCCGCTTTCCGCCCTACCGCGATCTCGGCTACGCGGCGGCCGCAAATGCCGGCGCGGAGTTCAAGCTCGGCACGGCCGGCGCGGGTTACGGCGCAACCACCGTCAACCTCAAGGGCGGGCTCGGCTCGGCCTCGGCGACGACACGCGGTGGCGCAACGGTCGGCGCCATCGTCGCCGTCAACGCGGTCGGCAGCGTGACGGTCGGCACCAGCCCGCATTTCTGGGCAACGCCGTTCGAGCAAGACGGCGAGTTTGGCGGCCTTGGCTTGCCGCCGATCCTGCCGGCAGACGCACTCAACGTCCGTCTCAAGGGCGGCCCGCGCGAGAACACCACCATCGCGCTGGTCGCAACCGACGCCGCACTCACCAAAGCGCAGGCGAAGCGCCTTGCTATCGTGGCGCATGACGGGCTCGCGCGCGCAATCTATCCCGTCCACACGCCGCTCGACGGCGACATCGTGTTCGCGGCGTCGACCGGCAAGCGCCCGCTCGCTGACCCGATCTACGCATTTGCCGAGCTTGGCGCGCTCGCCGCCAATGTGCTGGCGCGGGCGGTCGCACGCGGCGTGTATGAGGCGACGGCCCTGCCCTTCGCCGGCGCGCTGCCGAGCTGGAAGGACAGGTTTGGGCGCTAAGCGCGCTCTTGCCTTTACCCCCTCTCCCGTTAGAGTCGCATCGGTAAACGACCTCGCGCTCGGTATCGCGCGCAGCGATTGGGGAGTGGCAGATGGCACTCAAGGACATCGACACCTTCGTCATCGTGATGCTCGAGAATCGCTCCTTCGATCACACGGTCGGCTATCTGAGTCTGCCCGACGCCAACCCGCCGATGAACATCGACGGTCTTAGCGACAACCCGATCTGGCTCGACGCACACGCAAACGACGACAAGAACAAGAAACCGATCGCGCCTTTCGCGCTACCCGCCAACCTTCAGACCATTATCGATCCACCCCACGACCTCCCCCACATCAACACTCAGATAAACACCGCCGCGCATTCGCCGGCGCTCGCGCAGATGGGCGGGTTCGTGAAGAGCTATGAAAAGACCAATCCGAAAAATCCCCAACTGGTGATGGGGCATTACAAGGCCGACACGGTCCCTGCGCTGGATTTCTTCGCGCGAAATTTTGCGATCTGCGATGGCTGGTTCTCGTCTTTGCCAAGCGGCACCCAACCCAACCGGCTGATGGCGATGGCCGGCAAGAGCGCGATCGCGGACAATATCACGGGAAAACTACCCAACCAGCGGCTGGTCTATGACTGGCTGGACGACAACGAGATTTCCTGGTGCAGCTATCAATGGGCTGGGTTTCCGTTTTTCACGCTGATGTTGAGCTGGGCGCCGTATATTCTTGGCTCGCTGGGTGACCCTTTCAACCTCGGACCATTCCGGCGCTACGACGGCTTCCATGACCAATGGAATTCGGACGCCGCCATCCCGAGCGTCGTCTTTATCGAACCCAAATATACCGACGATCCGATCGGTTTCGGTGCGGCGAACGACGATCATCCGCCGACGGCCTTGCCACCGGGCGAAGATTTTCTCCGCCGCATCTACCGCACACTGATCAGCAACCCGAAGCGTTGGAAGAACACCATGATGATCGTCACCTATGACGAACATGGCGGCTTCTACGATCACGTTCCGCCCCTGAAAATCAAGGACACAGCCGGCGGGAAACAGTTCAACACGACCGGCGTGCGGGTTCCGGGATTTGTCGTCTCGCCGCATGTCACGCCCGGCAAACCGTTCAAGGGCAAGCTTGACCACACCTCGGTCCTTCGGCTTCTGGCCGACCGCTTCACCCCGGGAAAACCGTACTCAGCCGAGGTGGCGAACCGGCAAAAGCAGCTCGATCCCCTGAGCGGCGTTCTGGTGAAACCACCGGCGAAGAAGTTCGCACCCGAATTTCCCGAGAGCGTGAGCGCCGCCATGCACATTGCCGCAGCTGCAGCGCCAGTGGCCCCCTCCGGTCCAGGCGCACCCAAGGACACCGAGACGGCAAAGGCTTTCGATAAAGTCGCGCATGAATTGGCGGCCAAGCGACCCGACCTGCTCACGACACCGCACGGTCAGATGATCGCTGCTTACGTGGCAGGGACCGCGCTGACTGGGGGTATCTTGCCTCCATCGACGGCAGCACCTCTGGCCCTGGCCAAGGCCGCATTTGCGGCCGCCACTGCCCCCGGCAAGAGGCGAAGAGCCGCTGCGAAAACGAAAGGCAAAGCGAAGACAGCGTCGGCTCGCCGCCGATCGCGCAAGCGACGCCGCTCCTAGATCTAGCCGAACCGCTCCGCCCGATACGGCGCCGGATCGGTGAACGGCGTCGCGCCGGTCATCATGTCGGCGATCAGCCGCCCGGTCACCGGGCCGAGCGTCAGCCCCCAGTGGCCGTGACCGAACGCGAGCCACAGCCCCGGCTGCCCCGGCGCGCGGCCGAGCACGGGAAGCGAGTCCGGCATGTTCGGGCGGCGCCCGAGCCACGGCTCGGCCTCGTTCGGCTCGCCGAGCGGAAACAGCTCCTTCGCGTGCGGCATCAGCCGGTCGAACTGCACCGGTGTCGCCGGCGCGTCGCGGCTCGCGAACTCGGCGCCGGTCGTGAGCCGGATGCCCTGCTCCATCGGCGTGAGTGCATAGCCGTATTCGGTGTCGATGACCGGTCGCGTCAGCGAGGCATTGCCCTTCGGGTCGAAGTGGCGGTGATAGCCGCGCTTGATGCCGAGCGGCACCTTGATGCCCAGCGGCTCCAGCACGTCCGGCGACCACGGACCGAGCGCGACCACGACATTGTCCGCATCGACGCCGCCCTCATTGGTATCCACGCGCCACTTGCCGTCCGCACGATGCAGCGATCGCGCATCGCCATTGATGAACACGCCGCCCAATGCCGAAAAGCGCGCCGCATAGGCGCGCGTTACCATCAGCGGATTGGAGAGCGAGGCGACGTCCGGCCACATCAGCGCATGGCGGAACACCGGGTTGAGACTTGGCTCAAGCGCGCGCGCCCCCTCGGTATCGAGCTGTTGCGCCGCGACCCCAATCTGCGCACCGAACTCCAGTTGCGGCTTCATCGCCTCGAACGCCGCATCGCTCCGGTACAGCGTCATCCAGCCGGTTTCGCGCAGGTATTTCATCGCGCCCGACTCTTCGAGCAGCGCCTTGTGCTCGGTGACCGAGCGGCTCATCAGCGGGCGCAGCTTGACGGCGCTGTCCTTGAGTTTCTCAAGGCTCGAGAAGCCGAAATAGGAGATGAGCCACGGCGCGACCTTCAGCAGATCGCCCCAATGGTAATTCGCCTCCGGCGCGCGCTTCAGGGCGACCTGAATGAGCTTCTTCAGGCTGCGCGGAAACGCGGTCGGAAACACGCTCGCGCCGACGATCACGCCGGTGTTGCCGTAGCTCGTTTCCTCGCCCGGTCCGCGCTTGTCGACCAGCGCGACCGAGAGCCCGCGCTTTGCCAGATGCAGCGCGACCGACGTGCCGACAATGCCGGCTCCCAAAACGATTGCGTCGGTACGCGCCATGTCAGTCCTCGTGGGGGAAGTTTCGCGAATGCAGGCCCACCATATCGCATCCGCTATCGACGACGCCAAGCATGGCTGATATGCCGCGGTTGTCCTCCCCGGCAGCCAACCGCCGGATTGCCGGAGCCCCCGATGCCACTTTTCGCCGCGCTGGCCGCAGCGCTTTCCTGGCTCGGCCGGCAGGGCACGCGCGCCGTCGCGGCCTCGATTTTCATCGGCATCATGGTGCCGCCGCTCGCCGCGCTGCTAAAGCCGATTTTCGCCTATGCGCTGTTCGTGCTGCTCTGTCTGGCCTTCCTGCGCGTCGATCCGGCCGAGGTGCGCAAGCATTTCTCGCGTCCCGCAATCGTGGCCGCGGCGGCCGCCTGGATGATGCTGGGCACGCCGCTGATGATCGGGCTGGCGCTGGTTGCGTTCGGCATGTCCGACCGCCTGCCGGGGCTCTACGTCGCGATGATCCTGCAGGCTGCGGCTCCGCCGGTCATTTCGGCGCCGACGCTCGCCGCCCTGATGGGGCTCGATGCCGCGCTCTCGCTTGCCACGCTGGTGGTCTGCACGGCGCTGACGCCGTTGACGGCGCCAATTTTTGCCACGCTGTTCGTTGGACCCAGCATGGCGATCTCGCCGGTTGCGCTCGGTGGGAAGCTGCTCGCGCTGCTGGCAGGTGCGGCCGTGGTTGCCGCGCTGGTGCGCCGCTTCGGCGGAAAGGAGTGGGTCGCGCGCCAGAGCGAACGCATCGACGGCCTGAGCGTGATCGCGCTGTTCTTCTTTGCGGTCGCCCTGATGGACGGGGTGCTTGTCGCGATCGTGAATGAGCCGCTGAAGATGTTCGGCCTCACGGTGTTGTCGTTTGCGTTGTCGCTTGGGCTCGCCGCCCTCACGGCGTTCGTGTTCGCGCGCCTCGGCATGGGGCAGGCGCTGGCGCTGGGCCTCGCCGCCGGCAACCGCAACATGGGCCTGATGCTCGCCGCCGCCGGAACGGCCGTGCCGGACCTCACCTGGCTCTATTTCGCGGTCGCGCAATTTCCGATCTATCTGATGCCCGCGATGTTGAAACCACTGGCGCGCCGCGTTGCTCCGGCACCCTCGCCGTGATACCCAAGCGCCGGATTTAGCGAAAGAAATCGATGCGTCCGCTGCTCGTTGCCCCGTCGATCCTGGCTGCCGATTTCGCCAAATTGGGCGAGGAGGTCAGCGCAATCGATCAGGCGGGCGCCGACTGGAACCATCTCGACGTCATGGACGGGCACTTCGTGCCGAATATCTCGTTCGGGCCCGGCGCGATTGCGGCGATGCGCCCGCACTCGAGGAAGGTGTTCGACACCCATCTGATGATTGCGCCGTGCGACCCATACCTCGAAGCGTTCGCCAAGGCGGGATCCGACATCATCACGGTGCATGTCGAGTCCGGTCCGCATGTGCATCGCTCGCTGCAGGCGATCCGCGCACTCGGCAAGAAGGCAGGCGTCACGCTCAATCCCGGCACCCCGGTCGAGACGCTGGAGAACGTGATCGATCTCGTCGATCTGATCCTGGTGATGTCGGTCAATCCGGGCTTCGGCGGACAGGCGTTCATCCCCTCCGCACTGGAGAAAATCTCGCGCGTGCGTGCGCTCGCCGGTGCACGGCCGATCGACATCGAGGTCGACGGCGGCGTGACGGCCGACAATGCGGCGGCGGTCGCACGTGCGGGCGCCAACGTGCTGGTCGCGGGCTCGGCGGTGTTCAAGGGCGGCGCCTACGCGAAAAACATCGCGGCAATTCGCAACGCCGCAGCGCTCGCGCGCGGAGAAGCCGCATGATCCCGCGCTACTCCCGGCCCGAGATGACGGCGATCTGGGATTCCCAGACCCGCTTTCGCATCTGGTTCGAGATCGAGGCGCATGCGTCCGACGCGATGGCCGAGCTTGGGATCATCCCGAAGGAAGCCGCGTGGACGATCTGGGAGAAAGCCAAGAACGCGACGTTCGACGTTGACCGGATCGACGCCATCGAACGCGAGACCAAGCACGACGTGATTGCGTTCCTGACGCACCTCGCCGAGATCGTCGGCCCGGAAGCCCGCTTCGTGCATCAGGGCATGACGTCGTCCGACATCCTCGACACATGCTTCAATGTGCAGCTCACGCGCGCCGCCGACATCCTGATCGCCGACGTCGACAAACTTCTCGACGCGCTTAAGCGCCGTGCCTTCGAGCACAAGATGACGCCGACCATCGGCCGCTCGCATGGCATTCATGCCGAGCCGGTGACGTTCGGGCTCAAGCTTGCGCAGGCCTATGCAGAGTTTTCCCGCGCCAGGGACCGCCTGATCGCGGCGCGCAAGGAAGTCGCGACCTGCGCGATTTCCGGCGCGGTCGGCACGTTTGCTCAGGTCGATCCGCGCATCGAGGCGCAGGTGGCGGCCAAGATGGGGCTGACCCCCGAGCCGATCTCCACGCAGGTGATACCGCGCGACCGCCATGCGATGTTTTTTGCCACCCTCGGCGTCGTCGCCTCCTCGATGGAGCGGCTGGCGATCGAGATCCGCCATCTGCAGCGGACCGAGGTGCTGGAAGCCGAGGAGTTCTTCTCCGAAGGGCAGAAGGGTTCGTCCGCGATGCCGCACAAGCGCAACCCGGTGCTGTCGGAGAACATCACCGGGCTTGCCCGCATGGTGCGCGCCTATGTGACGCCCGCGCTGGAGAATGTCGCGCTTTGGCACGAGCGCGATATCTCGCATTCGTCCGTTGAGCGCATGATCGGCCCGGACGCGACCGTCACGCTCGACTTCGCGCTCACCCGCCTCACCGGCCTGATCGACCGGCTGCTGGTCTATCCGGAGAACATGCAGAAAAACCTCGACCGGCTCGGCGGGCTCATCCACTCGCAGCGTGTGCTGCTCGCGCTGACGCAAAAGGGCGCCGCGCGTGAGGAGGCCTACGCGCTGGTACAGCGCAACGCGATGCCGGTCTGGCGCGGCCAGGGAGATTTCCTGAGTCTTCTCAAGGCCGACAAGGACGTGAAGCGCTACCTCAGCGATGCCGAGATCGAAGAGAACTTCGACCTCGGCTATCACCTCAAGCACGTCGATACGATTTTCAAGCGGGTGTTTTGGACGGCGTGAGCCGCCCGCCTACAGCGTCGCCTCGCGTTCCCCGCCGCGCACGAACCGCCAGAACTTGTAGAGCGCATAGAGCGACAGCGGAAACGTGATCACGACGGCGACGATGAGCAGCAGCGCCGTGAACAGCGCGAAGAATACGGGCACGACCCTGCGCACCACGAAGTGGGCCGCGTTTGAAACGTAGGTTCGCATGAAGCGCGCGACGTGGTCCGAGAACCCCGGATCAGGCGCGGAAACATGCGTGATCCGTTTGCATTCGGCCCACGCATACTCGGCGCGGCGCGCGATCTGCGCCTGAATCTCGCTCGACTTGCGGAAGAAGAGCCAGGCCAGGATCAGCACCAGGATGCCGACGGTGATGGGATAGTCCTTGAACGAGTCGAGCCAGAACTTCGCCCAGCCGGGTGCCACACTTAGAATGAGGTCGTAGAGCGAGGTTGCGGGATCTTTGACGCCAACCTTCTCCAGGAAACTCACGCCCAATGCGACAATTTCGGAAGGCAGGCGACAGAGTTGTTCGCCGCTCAGCGCGCACAGATGCGCCGGAATCGCGCCAAGCGTCTTGTCGAGCCACCCGGCCATCTTGAGAAACGGGAACAGTGCGAGGATTGCCGAGATCAGCACGGTGGCGAAATACGCCATGCGCCGCCACCACACCTTGTCGAGTGCGAATTCGATCCAGTCCTGCCGCGGCGGATGCAATGCTGGCGGGTTCGGGCCGACGATCTGGTAGGTCGATGGAAGGCTCACGGGTGCGTAGGCGACCTCGCGCGTCGCGATGCGATCGATCGCGCCGCGATGGATTTTCGCCGTTGCAATGGAAACCCGTACTGGTCGTCATTGCATAGACGCTCGACGCTGCGCGGACCGTAGCGATAGTAGCCACCGAGCCCCGCGCGTGAATCGTATTGTGGGCCCTCGCGGTTGGCACGATCCCGAACGTCTTGACGCTCCGCATCGAGGAACCGGAGATCGCTCTTGTCCATCATCCAGTCGAGCGAGAAGCAGGCAAGGCTGTCGTCCGGGTAGCCGCCACCCACATTGGCGTGCACGCCTGCAAACCAGACCTGTTCGAGGCGATCACCCGGCGGATCGCCGAAGCGATAATTCTGTTCAGTCCACAGGACCGGCCGGAAGGTCGGCCGCTCGTCGTCGAGGGACAATGCATGGCACACCTTGTCGGTGCCGCTGGAGAGATAGCGGTCCGCGACGCCCACCGGCCAGATGTAGCGATCGATACCGATCTTCCATTCGTCGATCGGCATCCCGTAAGCATCGACTGTGTCCCACACGCCGATAAAGGCGATGTGCGGCCGGCGCTGCGGGAACCACAACTTGATCTTGGAGTCGTGTGAATTTTCTTCGTATTCGGGCCGGCGCACGATCGCGCGCTGCAGCGGCATCGGGCGGCGCAGCGCCGCGCGATAGAGGAAGTCGCGCCGATAGGCGTAGTAGGCTGCTCCGACACGCTCAAGCAATTCCTGTTCGGTCTCCCAGGTGACGATGCCGCATCGTCCGATGAGGCCGGCGAGCAGACGCACCGTGAAAGCGCCGCGGCTGAATCCGAACAGATAGATTCGGTCTCCGTCCTCGTAGTTTCGACAGAGGAACGTGTAGAGGTCCCTGACGTTTGCCCACACGCCAAGGCCGAGCGCGAGACCGATCAGTGCAAGCGGTTTGAAGCTTCCGGTCCCGACACCGTCATCATAATGCGCAATCTGCCGCTGGCCGCTCCCCGGCGTCTCGGAACAATCCAGTGCCTGATAGAGCCGCCAGACGTTGGTCTTTTGCGCGGATGCGGCGCTGTTGCCTGTGCCATCCGACAATAGAATGATGTTCTTGCCCACAGCCGTCCCTCCCTTCAGCCGCCGCAAAGCAAAGGGGATGCTGGCTTGAAATCGCAGTC
>JAXDOA010000377.1:0-4411 GCA_034669125.1 Hyphomicrobiales bacterium | reverse complement strand
TGCGGGCGTCGCGAATGATCTCTTCGACGTCGAGTTCCTCGCCCTTGCCGACATCAAGCTCCTTGATGCCGACCTCGATTTCCGCGCGAAGCTCGCTCAGCGTTTCGATGTGCTCAAGCAGCTCGCGTCCGAGGTCTCCTGCGCCGCCTCGGGAAGTGTTGCCGCTTTCGACATTGCCAGTTCGAGTGTCTTGACCATGGTCGGACTATACCAAATTCCTGGCTGCGCGCACATCCTGTCGGGAGAGGACAAAGCGACGATCACCCCCTGCCCGCGCGATACCGCTGCTGCACCACCAAATTCGCAACCAGCGTCAGCAGCAGCGTCGCGGTCATCAGGATGAAAGCGATCGCCGCGCCGAATGGCCAGTTGTTCTGCTGCACGAACTGATTGTAGACGAGCGGCCCCATCATCTGGAAGCGCGGGCCGCCGAGCAGCACCGGCGTCGCATAGGCGTTCATCGCGAGGATGAAGGTGAGGATCGTGCCGGCGAGCACGCCCGGCATCGCGAGTGGAAACAACACGCGCCGCGCCATCTGCAGCGGCGTGGCGCCGAGATTGAACGCCGCCTCCTCGACCGAGCGGTCAATCCCCTCGATCACGCTCTGCAGGGTCAGCACCATGAACGGCAGGTTCACCGCCGTGATCCCGATGATCACCGCGGTCTCGCTGAACATGATCTCCAGCGGCTGCGACAGCGCACCTGCGCCCATCAGGCTCGCATTGATCAGGCCCTTGTTGCCGAACGCGACCATCCAGCCCGCGGCGCGCACCGCATTGCCGACGAACAGCGGCAAGACCACCAGCATCAGCAGGATGTTCTTGTAGCGCGTACGCGTGCGCGCCAGCACGTAGGCGAGCGGAAAACCCAGCACGAGGCAGATCGCCGTGGTGATCAGCGCGATCCGCACCGTGCGCGTGAGCACGCCTGCGTAATAGATGTCGGTGAAGAACTTGACGTAACTTTCCACGGTGAGCGCATCGACCATGAACTTGCCGGGCACGAACTGATTCAGGCTGTAGCGAAACAGGATCGCCAGCGGCAGCAGTATCCCCATTCCGACGTAAAGCGTCGCGGGACCGACGAGGGCCGCCGCGGTGAGCGTTGAATTGCGCTCGCCATTCATGTCTGGCGCTCTGGCACCGCGGGCGGTGGGCTCCCTCTCCTCGCTTGCGGGGAGAGGGTCGGGGTGAGGGGGACTCTCCAACAGCGCGGACTATCGACAGTCCCCCTCACCCGACCTCGCTTCGCTCGGTCGACCTCTCCCCGCAAGCGGGGAGAGGTGAAGTGGAGTTTGTGGCTCAAGCCTTGAACACCTTGTCCCACCACTCCTTCAGAGCGGAGTCGTTCTTCGCGAGGTATCCGTAATCGAGATCGACCAGGCGCGACTGCTCCTCCTTGGTGAAGCCGATGCGCTGCTGCAGGTCGGGCGCAACCGTCGCGTTGGTGACTGTCGGGTTGTAGCCCATGTCGATCGCGAAATTCTCCTGCGCGCTCTTTTCCAGCATCGCGTCCATGTAGGCGTAGGCCCCGTCCTTGTTCGGCGCGTTCTACGGGAACATGAACCCCGAGACTTACATCGGCACGCCTTCGGCAGGCGCGACCGACTGCACACTGATGCCGGCATTCTGCCACTGGATCACGCGCGCCTTCCACATGATGCCGACGCCGATTTCCTCGTTCTTGAGCGCCTGCGCAAACGCCTCGTTGGTCGGATAGATGCGCACGCCGGCCTTCTTCGCTTCCATCAGCAACGCTTTGCCGGGCTCGAAGTCGTTCATCTTGCCGCCGGCCGCGAGCGCCGCGGCCGCCATCGTGTACTGATACTGGATGTCGATGATGCCCATCTTGTTGCCGTGCTTGGGATTGAACGCGTCCTTGAAGCCCTTCGGCGCGTCAGGTAGGAGCTTCGGATTGTAGACCGCAACCTTGCCCGAATAGATGTGCCCGACACCGAACGGATATTTCATCGATGGGATGAGGTTCGCGGCATTCTTGAGCTTGGAGTAGTCGATCGTTTCTGCGACGCCCCCCTCGTTCATTTCGAACATCTCGGCCGCCGAGAGAGCCTGGATGTCGCTGGTGCCGCGCGGCAGGCGTTTTTCCGCCAGCGTCTTGGTGCGTCGCGGCGCACTGTTTGCCTGATCCTGCGCGACGTCGAAGCCCTTCGGTTTGAGGATCGGGTCCTCGACGTTTTTCGCGAGCAGCCGCGCGTAGTCACCGCCCCAGGTGCCGACGACGACGCGGCCTTGCGCCCGCGCCTGATTGAGCGTGAAGCCCGACACCGCAACAGCACCAGCGCCCTTCAGGGCATCGCGCCGCGAGATAGTCCATTTGCCTGTCATGTTTCGTCCTCCAGTCAGTTTCGTTATTGCGCAAACACCATGCCGGCATCCCGGTGCCAGCCGATTTCGACATCATCGCCCACGGCCGGCGCGCCCTCGCCGCGGTTCGGTAGTTGCACCACCACGCGGTCGGCGGGCGAGAGGCGCACGTGCAATTCCAGCACCGCGCCCAGGTATGAGACGAATTCCACCCTGCCGGGCAGGCGATTGTCGAGGTTTTCGCCGCCCAGATGCAAGCGCTCGGGGCGAAGTAACAGGGCCGCCGCGCCCGCCGCGCCCGCCGCGCACTTGAGCCGCAGGCCACCCGCCGTCTCGAACTCGCCCGGCGCGGTGACGCGACCATCGAGGAACGTACTGCGCCCGACGAACGACGCGACGAAACGGTCGGCCGGGCGTTCGTAGAGATCGCGCTGGCTGCCGATCTGGCGGATTTCTCCCTCCGCCATCACGACGAGACGATCCGCCACCGTCAGTGCCTCCTCCTGGTCGTGCGTGACCATGACGGTGGTGAGGCCCAGCTGGCGCTGCAATTCGCGGATCTCGATCCGCACTTCCTCGCGCAGCTTGGCATCGAGATTGGACAGCGGCTCGTCGAGCAGCAGCACGTCCGGCCGGATCGCGAGCGCACGCGCGAGCGCGACGCGCTGCTGCTGCCCGCCGGACAACTGGCGTGGCAGGCGCGCCGCGTAGCCTTCCAGCCGCACGAGGCGCAGCGCTTCCGTCGCGCGCGCCTCGATCTCGGATTTCGCGAGCTTGCGCATCTCGAGCCCGAACGCGACGTTCTCGGCGACCGTCATGTGGGGAAACAGCGCGTAGCTCTGGAATACCATCCCGGTGTTGCGCCGCCACGGCGGCAGGTGCGTGCAGTCGGTGCCGTGCGTGCGCACGGTGCCGCCGCTCGGCTCGACCAGCCCGGCGATCATGCGCAAGGTCGTGGTCTTGCCGCAGCCGGAAGGTCCGAGCAGCACGAGGAATTCGCCGTCGGCTACGTCGAGCGTCACGCCGGCGACCACGGCGTGGTCGCCGTAGCGCTTCGACAGGTTGATGAGCTCAAGCCGCGCCATCAGACGACCTGCGAGATTTTCACGTAGCGGTCGGTCACGATCATCGCGACGCCGATCAACGCGATCTGCATCACCGAGACGGCGGCGACTGTCGGATCGATCTTCCATTCGAGATACTGCAGGATCGCGATCGGCAGGGTGGTGCGGCCGGCGCCCACGAGAAACAGGCTCATTTCCAGATTGCCGAACGACGTGACGAAGCCGAACAAAGCGCCGGCAACCAGTCCCGGCCGGATCGCCGGGAGCGTCACGCGGCGGAACGTGGTCCACGGCGGCGCGCCCAGATTCTTGGCGGCTTCCTCGATCGTCGGGTCAAAGCCCGCAAGGCTCGCGGTCACGAGCCGCGCCGCCCACGGGATCACGATCAGCGCATGCGCGGCAATCAGGCCGGCGGTCGTGCCGAGCATCGGCAGCCCGGTCGCGATTTCGGTTTCGATCTGGAATACGTAGATCGAGGCACCGAGCACGACACCCGGCACGATTAATGGCAGCAGCAGCAGTGTGCTCGCAAAGCCGCGTCCCGCGAAACGCCGCCGAGCAATCGCAAGTCTCGCCGGTACAGCGAGCGCGAGCCCGAGCAGCGTCGCCGTTACGCCAACCTGAAAGCTCAGGATGAAGCCGGACACAAAGCTCTTGTTGTTGAGCACCGCGCCGAACCATTGCAGCGAGTAGCCTTCGGGCGGAAACGAGGGGATTTCCTGCCGGAAGAACGCGAGCCACGTGACCAGCACGAGCGGCAGCAGGATGAAGCCGAGGATGAGCCCAGCCACACCGTTCAGGAGCCAGCGCCCAAGCGGCATGCGGCGCGAGGCGTTCGCCAACACCGCAGGTCCGTCGTGGGCGACCGCGGATGACATCGCGTCAGTTCAGTCTGTTCTTATGGAATTTGCCACCCTTCATGATCGCGGCGAGGTGCTTGCCCTGCTCCTGGAACAGGCCGAGGTTCTTCAACGGATCGCCATCAATCAGCAGCAGGTCGGCGTAGGCGCCGGCCTTCAGCG
>JAXDOA010000376.1:0-4282 GCA_034669125.1 Hyphomicrobiales bacterium | reverse complement strand
GGACGCTCGGGACTAATTTCTGGGGTGTTTCGACCCAAACTGGCGCCGGATCAGGCCGCCAGCATCTTGTTCACTTCGCTGACCAATTCGCGCAGGTGCACCGGTTTCGACAGCACCTTGGCGTTCTTCGGGGCCGCCGAATCGGAGTTCAGCGCCACGGCCGCGAATCCGGTGATGAACATGATCTTGATGTCGGGATCGAGCTCGGCGGCGCGGCGGGCGAGCTCGATGCCGTCCATCTCGGGCATCACGATATCGGTGAGCAGCAGCTCGAACGGTTCCTCGCGCAGCCTCCGGTAGGCCGACATGCCGTTGTCGTAGTCGGTCACCTCGTAGCCGGCGTTCTCCAGCGCCTTGACCAGGAACCGGCGCATGTCGTTGTCGTCTTCGGCAAGCAGTATCTTCGGCAGAGTCTTGGTCATGGAACGGCGGCGAGTCCTATGTCTTAAGCACCCCATAAGCGGGGTGGCCGGTAAATATGGGGTGAAGCCCTGCCGGGCTTTCCATATCTCATCTTGGCAGAGCCCCGCCCGCATGGAAATGTAGCGCTCGGGCGAGCGAAACGTTTGAGAAAGGTCCGCGAATCGCGATGGACAGTCCCCTAGAGGCAGAACTCGACCCCCCCTTCGAGATTCTCGAACCTGTGGAATGCCGTGGGCCGGTCGTGTTCAACTCGCCGCACAGCGGGCGCGTCTATCCCCGCGCGTTCCTGTCCTCCGCCAAGCTCGATCTCGCGACGTTACGCCGCTCCGAGGACTCATTCGTCGACGACCTGATCGCCGGCGTGGTGCCGCGCGGTCACCCGCTGGTGCGGGTGCATTTCCCGCGCTGCTACGTGGACGTGAACCGCGAGCCTTATGAACTCGACCCGCGCATGTTCGACGGGCGCCTGCCCTCGTTCGCCAATACGCGCTCGATGCGGGTCGCGGGCGGGCTCGGCACCGTGGCGCGCGTGGTCGGCGACGCGCAGGAAATCTACCATCAGCGCATTCCGATCGACGATGCGTTGCGCCGCATCGAGGGACTGTACAAGCCCTATCACCGGGCGCTCCGCCGCCTGCTGACCCGCGTGCACCGGGATTTCGGAGCGGCCGTGCTGGTCGATTGCCATTCCATGCCCTCGACCGCCGGCGCCAAGGATGACCGCCCGCGCGCCGACATCGTGCTCGGCGACCGCTACGGCACGAGTTGCGTGCCGATGGTGTCGGAAACCGTCGAGGCGACCTTCCGCGAACTCGGCTATGTGGTCAGCCGCAACAAGCCCTATGCGGGCGGCTTCATCACCGAGCATTACGGCAACCCGGCCGCCGGGCTGCACTCCATCCAGATCGAGATCAATCGCGCGCTATACATGGATGAGCGGCGCTACGAGCGCTCAGCCTCGTTCGCACGGCTCGCGGGCCACATCAGCCTGCTCGCCGACCGGCTTGCCGAAATCCCGCCCGAGGAACTCAAGCCGTACCGCGCCGCAGCCGAGTAGATTTACGTACGAGATGCATTCGCATTGGGCAGGCCACAGGCCGGTCCAGAAATTAGGCGCTCGGCTGCCGCACAAGAAAAAGGGCCGCTTGCAAGCAAGCGGCCCAAGTCTAGGGAGGAAACGCCCAAGGAGGGCGGCGGTAGGCGACGCAAATCGCGTACCGCGCTGCAACAAGATACACCGCAGCGCACAAAGCGCAAGAGGCCGGCTGGGGAAAAAGTCGATTGCGGAACTGTCGTGACCTAGCGGCAACACCCGGTTAACGGCGTACCGCATAGGCCGCGCAGGCGGCCAGGATGCCCAGCGCCTGCACGCCGAACACCAACCGGTAGGCGTCGAGCGGATAGGCGCCATTTTGCGCCGGAAAGAGGTCGATCAGTGCCCCACTGGTCAGCTGCACGAGGAACGCGCCGCCGATGGTGCCGACATTGAACAGCGTGATGCCTCGCCCGACCAGATGCGGCGGCAGCAGCGAGCGTCCGTGCGCCACCAGCACCGGAAAGTAGGCCGGCAGGAAGCCGAACACCGCCAGCCAGACGGCGAGCCAGAACGGCTCCAGCCTCCCGGCCACGGCCAGCAGAAGGAGCGCGCCGGCAGTCGCGAGCGCGCCGCCGAGCACCAGCGGCTTGTAAGCGCCGAAGATGCGCTCGGCATGGCCCCATAGCACCACGCCGATGATGTGGCTGATCGCGGGCAGCATCAGCAAGTTGCCGCGCGTGGTGAGGTCGTAGCCGTAGACATGCGCGAGGAACGGCCCGCCCCACAGCCCGACGATCAGCACGTAGCTCGAATACGACATCGCGTGCATCAGGAAGAGCGGCACGAACCCCCGCATGCGCGCGACCTCGAGGACGCCCGCCAGGCTTTCGCGGAACGTCTCGCCGGAGCCCGGATGCATGCGATCCTTGCCGTCCTCGCGCACCACGATGGCGACCAGAACCGCGCACGCCGCCATCAGTCCGGCCACGACAAGAAAGGTCGTTCGCCAGCCGATGGTCGCGCTCGCCCAGGCCAGCGGCGCAGTGACGAACAGCGTGCCGATGGTGCCGATCGCAAGCTGGATACCGGCGAGCACCGTGAACCGTTCGGGCGGAAAGCGGCGCGCATAGAGCGCGAGCGGCGCCATCAGGTAACACGACGAGCCGAGCCCCATCAGGACGCGCGCGGTCACCAGTCCGGCCGGTGTGGTGGCGATTGCGAATTGCAGCGTGCCGAGGACGGCGATTGCAGCGCACGCCAGCATACAGCGCTTCGGCCCGTAACGGTCGATCGCAATGCCAAGCGGGAGTTGCGCGGCCGCAAACGCGAAGAAGAACGCGCTCGACAACAGCCCGATTTCGCCGGCCGAAAGCCCGATCTCCGCCGCGAGGTCCGGCGCAATGACGCCGACCGAATTGCGCAGGAACTGGCTGACCAGGTAGATCGCCGCAAGCGCGCCGACCAGGGTCACCACGCCACGCGCTACCGACGACCCGGCTGGGCTGTGCATCACAATCATTCCGGCCTTGCCCCTCACCGGGCAAGCGTCCCCTGACACACCGCGGTTGACGCCGCAACTCGCAAGGCCGGTTGCTCCGCCGCGCCGTCTCCGATAAGCCCACACGCCGCCTCCCGGAAACTCTCCCGCATGACCGCCATCGATTTTGCCGCCTTCGTCGACGAGCTCGCGAGCGCATCGGGAGACGCGATCCTGCCGTTCTTCCGCACCTCACTCGGCGTCGAGGACAAGGGCTCGGCAGTGGGCTTCGATCCCGTGACGGCGGCGGACCGCGCCGCGGAAGTCACGATGCGCACGCTGATCAAGCGCAATTTTCCCGAGCACGGCATCGTCGGCGAGGAATACGGCAACGAGCGCACCGAGGCCGAATATGTCTGGGTGCTCGACCCGATCGACGGCACCAAATCGTTCATTTCCGGCATGCCGACCTGGGGTTCGTTGATCGGGCTCACGCGCAACGGGGTTGCGGTGTTTGGCATGATGCATCAGCCGTTCGTGCGCGAGCGCTTCACCGGCGATGGCCGCGCCGCGCAATATCGTGGGCCCACGGGCGAACGCGCGATGCATGTGCGCCCCTGCGCCTCGCTCGCCGACGCCATGATGTTCACCACGAGCCCGCGGTTGATGAACGCGGCGGACCGCACCGCGTTCAGCCGCGTCGAGGCCGCCGTGAAACTCTCGCGTTACGGCGGCGACTGCTATCCCTACTGCATGCTCGCCTCTGGCCATGTCGATCTCGTCATCGAGAGCGGCCTGAAGCCGCACGACATCGTGGCGCTGATCCCGATCATCGAGGGCGCGGGCGGCATCATCACGAGTTGGGAAGGCGGCAGCGCGGTCAAAGGCGGCCGTGTCGTCGCGGCTGGCGACAAGCGCATACATGCGGCGGCGCTGACATTGCTCGGCGCATGATCCCGAAAAGTGGGAACCGGTTTTCGGAAAAGATCATGCGCAAGGAAAAACGCTAGTACAGCGGCGAGCCCGGCACGAACGCGTCGAGCGCCGCCCAGAACTGCTCGCGATAGCGGTCCTGCTCCATCAACAACTCGTGGCGCGCGCCCGGGATCACCAGATGCGAGCCGGCGCGCAGGCGCACCGCGAACGCCCCGATCGCCGGCGTCGAGACGATCTGGTCCTGCCCGGCGGCCACTAGCAGCAGCGGCTGGCGCAGCCGACTCGGGTATGTGGGCTCGGCAAACTCGTTCATGACCTTGAAGGCTGAATCGATCCACCCGACCGTGGGCGAACCGATCGCAAGCGCCGGCTCGCATCTGGTGATCCCGGGCGCGCGCCACGAGTTGTTG
>JAXDOA010000375.1:0-7336 GCA_034669125.1 Hyphomicrobiales bacterium | reverse complement strand
GGATCGTAGGGCGGGCAAAGCGCAGCGTGCCCGCCATTTTTCTAAAACGCGGGCACGGCGCATTCGCGCCTATGCCCGCCCTACGAAGTTTGAAGAAACCGGGGTCCCGGTTCTGCAGCGCACCGTTTCACGCTGCGCTGCGCCCGGGATACAGTGCCGTAGCCCGCATGAGCGAAGCGAAATGCGGGGGAGCCTCACCAGCGGCGCGAATCCCGGATGTCGCTTCGCTCATCCGGGCTACGAACTACGAACACTTACCGCCCGCGCTTCTTCCACCAATCCGGATCGTAGCGGGGCTTGCGCCCTTCCGGCGCGCCATAGACCACCGACTCGATGTCGGTGATGCCGAGGTCGCGCAAGGTCGCGGCGTCCACCAGATTGAGCATGCGCACCGTTTCGCGCCGCGCCCGCCAGGTGAGAAACCGCGTCGCGAGGCCGCTGAGCGCGCCCGAGCGCTGCTTCCGGGCTTCCGGCCAGCCGGCGAACGGCGCGAGCGCCAGTTGCCATCCGTCCTGGGTCGAGACATCCATCAGGGCCATGACTGGCCTCCATCAAAAATATAGATGAGTTATGCTCATGTCGCTGTTTGGATAATCGCGCTGGCACAGGCAAGAAACAAACGATATTATCTTGCGTAATGCATGAGAAAAGCTCATCTCCGAGCCAGCCGCTGCTACCGCTCAATGCGCTGCGCGCCTTCGAGGCGATTGCGCGCCACTTGAGCTTCGCGCGCGCGGCCGACGAGCTGCACGTGACCCCGGCGGCGCTCAGCCACCAGATCCGCGCGCTGGAGAGCCAGCTGGGGCTGGAGCTGTTTCACCGCCGCGCGCGCGCGATCGAGCTGACCGATGCCGGCCGGCTGATCTATCCCGGCCTGCACGCGGGCTTCGACAGCGTGCGCAACGCCTTCGGGCAACTCGAGCGCCGGCGCGAAGGCAACGTGCTGGTCATCTCGGCGACGGTCGGCCTCTCGGCCAAGTGGCTGATGCCGCGGCTGTGGCGCTTCCTGCGCGCCCACCCGGACATCGACGCGCGCGTATCGGCCAGCATGAAGGTCGCGGATTTCGCCACTGAGGGCGTCGACGTCGCGATCCGCCTGACCAAGCAGATGCAAGGCGACTATTACGCCGAGGAGCTGTTCGACGATTCCATGTTGCCGGTATGCTCGCCAAGCCTGGTCGAGCAGGGCCTGCGCAGCCCGGCCGACCTGCCGCGCTTTCCGCTGATCCACTACGACATTCCGACCTCGCTGCGCGCACCGCCGTTGTGGGTGGACTGGTTCGCGGCCGCGGAACTGAGCGGGATCGATGCGACGCGCGGCCTGCGGGTCAACGTCGCCGACCACGCGCTGGACGCCGCGGTTGCTGGAGCAGGGGTGTCGCTCTCCTACAAGCTGATCGCATCGGACGACGTGCATTCGGGGCGGCTGGTCTCTCCGTTCGGGCCCGAACTGCCGCTCGCCTCGGGCTATCACTTCGTCTGCCCCAAGGGGCAGGAGAAGCGGGCTAACGTGCGCGCCTTCCGCGACTGGCTGTTCGCCGAGATGGCGGAGACGAAAGCGAAGTGGGCGGCGGCGCGGTAGCCGCGCTTTCCGTCCGGGCGCGGACTTTCGTGCTTGTGTTTGCGGCGCGCCCCGGACGACAATCGCCGCAGTTTGCAGGGCAGGGGCGATGCCGGGAATTTCCATCCATGTGGTCGACGTCTCGCGCGGCGTCGTGGCGAGCGGCATGCGCGTGGAGCTGTTTGCGCTCGCCGGGGGCGCGAGCCGGCTGATCGCGTCGGGCAGCCTGGCGAACACCGGCGTGCTCGCCGATCCGGCGCTGAACGGGCGGTTCGAGCCCGGCTTCTATGAGGCACGCTTTCACGTCGCCGACTATTATCGGGCCGAAGGCGTGCCGCTGCCGGCCGTGCCGTTCCTCGATGTCGTCACCTACCGCTTCGGCGTCGCCGACCCGGACGCCCACTATCACCTGCCGATGAAGTGCACGCCGTGGGGCTATTCGTGTTTCCGCGGCGGTGCCTGAGGCCCGCATCTTGCATGAACGGCCCACGAGACAGGCATTTGCCGCTGTTTGCCAAGGAGGCACGGGAATGAAGACGAGGATTTTGGCCGCCGCGATTGCTGCTGCGGCGCTCTGGCCGGCGCTGGCGGCCGCGCAGGAGTATCCGTCGAAGGCGGTGCGCATCGTGGTGACCTTCCCGCCGGGCGGCTCCAGCGATGTCACGGCGCGCGCGCTCTCGGTGCCGTTGCAGAAGGCGCTCGGCCAGCCGGTGGTGGTGGACAACAAGCCGGGCGCCGGCGGCACGATCGCGGCGACCGAGATCGTCCGCGCCGCGCCCGATGGCTACAATCTCCTGATGTCGAACACGACGCCGATCTCGCTCGCGCCGTTCATGCTCGACCCGCAGCCCTACGACTCGATCAAGGGCTTCACCCATGTGGCGCTGGTCGCGACTGTGCCGGACGTGGTGATGGTGCATCCGTCCGTGCCGGCGAAGAACATCGCCGAGCTGATCGCGTGGATCAAAGCGCAGGACAAAAAGGTGTTCTTCGGCTCCGGCGGCGTTGGCTCGATCGGACACATCCTGGGCGAGCTGTTCAAGAAGCAGACCGGGCTGAACATCGAGCACGTCGGCTATCGCGGCAGCGCCCCGATGATCACCGACCTGATCGCCGGCCGGCTGAGCTTCTCGTTCGACACGCTGCCGCAGAACGTGCCGCACATCAAAGCCGAGAAGCTGCGCCCGCTCGCCGTCACCTCGCGCGCCCGTTCGCATGTCGCACCCGACATTCCAACCGTGGTGGAAGCCGGGCACGAGTATCTGGTGTCGGAGAATTTCATCGGCGTGTCGGCGCCGGCGAGCCTTCCGCCCGCGGTGCTGGCGAAGCTGCATGGCGCGATCCAGGCGTCGCTCGACGACCCGCAACTCGTCGCGCGGCTCAACGACCTCGGACTGACCGTGCGCAAGATGTCGCAAGCCGAATTCGCCGACTTCGTGCAGCAGCAGGTGCAGGGCTGGGCCGAGCCCGTGAAGGCATCCGGCGCGAAGCTGAACTAACGTCCGGTGGGCATCCGCAACCCGCGCGACTTCTGGGCCGGCGCCATTTATCTGGCGCTGGCAATTGGCGTGCTGTGGGTCGGGCGGGACTACCAGCAAGGTTCGAGCGCCCGCATGGGGCCGGGCTATTTCCCCTACGCGCTCGGCATAATTCTCGGCGCCTTCGGCCTCGTGTCGGTCGCGCGTTCGTTCATCCGGCCGGGTGATGCGATCGAGGCGATCGCCTGGCGGCCGCTCGCGCTCGTCCTCGGCGCGATCGTGCTGTTCGGCTTCCTGCTGCCACGCGCGGGCGTAATCGCCGCCCTCACCGCGCTGATCGTCGTCGGAGCGCTCGCGAGCCGCCACACGCGGCTCGATGTCACCTCGGTCGCGGCGCTCGCCGGCATCGTGACGTTCTGCGTCATCGTCTTCGTCAAGGGCCTCGGCGTGCCGATGCCGATGCTCGGTTCGTGGTTCGGCGGGTAGGCGCATGTCGCGGAAAAGTGGGAACCGGTTTTCCGAACACGACATGCGCAAAAGATTAGAGCCCTAGCCAATGGATGTGCTTGCCAATCTTGCGCTCGGCTTCCAGACGGCGATGAGCCTGTCGAACCTGCTGTACTGCCTGATCGGCGTGTTCCTCGGCACCGCGGTCGGCGTGCTGCCCGGCATCGGCCCGATTGCAACGATCGCGATGCTGCTGCCGATCACTTTCGGCCTGCCGCCGGTGTCCGCGCTGATCATGCTGTCGGGCATCTATTACGGCGCGCAGTACGGCGGCTCGACCACCGCCATCCTGGTCAACCTGCCGGGCGAGTCCTCCTCGGTGGTCACCGCGCTCGACGGCTACAAGATGGCGCGGCAGGGCAGGGCCGGCCTCGCGCTCGCAACCGCCGCGATCGGATCGTTCATCGCCGGCACGGTATCGACGCTGCTGGTCGCGCTGTTCGCGCCGCCGCTCGCCGATGTGGCGCTGCGCTTCGGGCCGGCCGAGTATTTCTCGCTGATGGTGCTTGGGCTCGTCGCCTCGATCGTGCTGGCGAGCGGCTCGCTCCTGCATGCGCTCGCGGTCGTCGTCGGGCTCACGCTCGGTCTCGTCGGCACCGACGTGAATTCCGGGGTCTCGCGTTACAGCCTCGGCTACCCGGAGCTTGCCGACGGCATCGGCTTTGTCGTCATCGCGATGGGCATGTTCGGCCTCGCCGAGATCGTCGCGAACCTCGAGGGGGAAGGGAGCCGCACGTCGACGGTCGCGCGCGTCGAGGGATTGCTGCCCTCGCGAGCGGACTGGGCGCGCATTCTCGGGCCGATCGCGCGCGGCACCGTTCTCGGCTCGGCGCTCGGCATCCTGCCCGGAGGTGGCGCGATCCTCGCGTCCTTTGCGTCCTACTCGCTGGAAAAAAAGATCTCCAAGACACCCGAGCAGTTCGGACAGGGCGCGATCGAGGGAGTCGCCGGGCCGGAGTCCGCCAACAATGCCGCCGCGCAGACCTCATTCATCCCGATGCTGACGCTGGGCGTACCGGCCAACCCGGTGATGGCGCTGATGATCGGCGCGCTGATGATCCAGGGCATCCAGCCCGGCCCGACCATCGTCACCGAACAGGCCACGCTGTTCTGGGGCGTGGTGGTGTCGATGTGGATCGGCAACGTGTTCCTGCTGATCCTCAACCTGCCGCTGATCGGGCTGTGGGTCCGCATGGTGTCGGTGCCGTACCACTTTCTCTATCCGGCCATCATGGTGTTTTGCGCCGTCGGCGTGTTCTCGATCAGCAACACGACGTTCGACGTGTACCTGATGGCGCTGTTCGGCTTGCTCGGCTACGTCTTTATCAAGCTCGGCTGCGAGCCGACGCCGCTGCTGCTCGGTTTCATCCTCGGTCCCCCGATGGAGGAATACCTGCGCCGCGCGCTGGTGCTCTCGGAAGGGCGCATCGACGTTCTGGTGCGCGAGCCCCTGAGCGCATGCCTGCTCGCCGTCGCGGCCGTGCTGCTCGCCTCGGTGCTGCTGCCGACGATTGCCAAAAAACGCGCCGAAACGTTCGTTTCCGAGGGGTGATCAAAGCGGAGCTACCGGACGATTTCAAACGCCTTGTTGCGATCCCGCCCATAACGATAGATCGCGAAATGAGCGTCGAAACTCGCCGCCTTGGTGATGTCCAACCTTTCCATGAAGGCAAAGCTGGTGCGGTCGACGATCGAGAAATCCTGATCGGGAAACGACTCGCCAATTGTCCAGGCTTTTTCAAGGTCGGCGGCGTTTGGTGTTTCGGTGCGGATTCCGCCGCGGCGAATTCCATCCCAAAATCTATCTGCATCAAAGCGTGAGTAGCGGCTATTCAGGAGCAGCCACGTCTCGACGAGAACATGATCAGTCGTCACTAGACCGATAGCGCCGCTGAGTATTGCTATGGCGCGGGCATTATCGTGATCCCGAGCAATCGTGGCCGCGAACCAGACGGACGAATCAACAAAGATGCTCAACGCCGCCCGGCCCTGGTCTTTGCAGGCGGTGTCGGTTTACGTCCCATCTTTCGAAGGTAATTGTCCCAAACCGCTTCGCCGATCATTTTGTCTTTGTCACGAGCGATATTCGTCGGCGGACCTTCGTCGATAAGGTTGAATATCAGCGAAACATCTGCCTTCGGCTTCTGTTCGCCGAGATCGTTGGCAACCAGCCGCCGCACATACTCGGCGAAGGAAATCCCGAGCTCCGCGGCCTTGGCGTGAGCGCGCCGCCGCATCTCGGGGTCGAGGGTGATCTGGGTACGTGCACTCATGATGGCGCCATCATGCCATCACGGCGTTTTGAATACAAGGCGAGGGGCGCTCGCGAGCGGATTGCGACAAGCTCCATCGCCTTCTTCAACTCTAATTTTGTTCGAGGTGTCATTGCAAAACCCGAAGGTTGCCCCCCATACCGCGCCGCGCTAGGACATGCCCGCCGCCCGGCCCCACGAGAGTTCGGAATGATTCTCGCCGCCCTGTTTTTCTACCTCTTTGCCGGGGTTTGCATCGCGTCGGCCTTCATGGTCATCGCGGCGAAGAACCCCGTGCATTCGGTGCTGTTTTTGATCCTCGCCTTCGTCAACGCGGCGGGGCTGTTCGTGCTGCTCGGCGCCGAGTTCCTCGCGATGATCCTGATCGTCGTCTATGTCGGCGCGGTCGCGGTGCTGTTCCTGTTCGTCGTGATGATGCTCGATGTGGATTTCGCCGAGCTGCGCCAGGGGTTCCTCAGCTACCTGCCGGTCGGCGGGCTGGTCGGCGTGGTCGTGCTGATGGAACTGCTGCTGGTGGTCGGCGCCTGGGTCATCGGACCGGGTGTGCCGAAGGCGATCACCGCGCCGATCCCGCCGATCGACACCATCACCAACACCGAGGCGCTCGGCCTCGTGCTCTATACGCGCTACATCTACTACTTCCAGGCGTCCGGCATCATCCTGCTCGTCGCGATGGTTGGTGCCATCGTGCTGACCTTGCGCCACCGCGTGCCGGTGAAGCGGCAGGACATGGGCGCGCAGGTCCGGCGCACCAAGGCCGACGCCATGGAGGTCGTGAAGGTGCGGTCAGGGCAGGGGCTGCAATGACCATCACGCTCGGCCACTACCTCGCGGTCGCGGCGATCCTGTTCACGCTCGGGATCCTCGGCATCTTCATCAACCGCAAGAACGTGATCGTCATCCTGATGTCGATCGAGCTGATCCTGCTCGCCGTGAACATCAACCTTGTGGCGTTCTCGTCCTTCCTCGGCGACCTCGTCGGCCAGGTGTTTGCGCTGCTGGTGCTGACCGTCGCGGCCGCCGAAGCCGCGATCGGACTGGCGATCCTCGTCGTCTACTACCGCAATCGCGGCTCGATCGCCGTCGAAGACATCAATCTGATGAAGGGCTGAATGCGTCGCGAGACACCAATACACGCTCCGTCATGCCCGGCCTTGTGCCGGGCATCCACGTCTTTCTTTTTCGCGGGCAAGACGTGGATGGCCGGGTCAAGCCCGGCCATGACGAACTAGAGGGATTATGTATCAAGCTATTGTCTTTCTCCCGTTGCTCGGCTGTATCGTCGCGGCGCTGATCGCGCTCGCAGGCGCGCGCGCGCGCCATCCCGGTGCCGATCCCTCGCCCGGCGACGATCATGCGGCCGGCCATGGCGCCCACACCGGCGGCGCCGCGCCAGTGCATGGCGATCATGCCGTCATCCACGACTCGCACACGGAAGACCATGCGCATGCACCGCCGGCCGCAGGCTCCCGCGCCGCGGAGCTTGTCACCACGCTGTTCCTGTTTGTCGCGATGGT
>JAXDOA010000374.1:0-2503 GCA_034669125.1 Hyphomicrobiales bacterium | reverse complement strand
CTTGCGTTCCGTATCCGTCTGACCGCGCCGCAGGCGCCTGGCGGTCGAACGCGTGCCGATATCGATGTTTGAGTGCGGCATGATCAAACAATACCATGGGGTGTGTCGTGCGACCCCCTCCGGCTCGCTGCGCTCGCCACCTCCCCCACAAGGGGGGAGGGGGGAGTATGTCGCCCCCTCTCCGCAACAAACTCAGAGTTCGCCTTGGTCGCGTGCCCGCATGGCTATTGCCGTGTACGCCGCGCTATGAGAAACCGAAGACACGTAATCAAGCTTTGCGCATAGCCGGGCGTTCAAGCCGGCATACAAAATCATCGCGGAGGATGCACATGATCAAAACAACCCGCCGTTCCCTGTTGCTTGCCGGCACGGCCGCGACCGCCACGATCGGCATGCCGTGGATCGCCAAGGGCGCGGCGGAATTCCAGCTCAAATACGCCAACAACTCGCCGACCGCGCATCCGCTCAATGTCCGCGCCGTCGAGGCGATGGAACGGATCAAGCAGGAAACCAACGGCCGGGTCGACATCCAGATCTTTCCGAACAATCAATTGGGCTCCGACACCGATATGCTGAGCCAGCTGCGGTCCGGCGCGATCGAATTCTTCACGCTGTCGGGCCTGATCCTTTCGACGCTGGTGCCGGCGTCCTCGATCAACGGCGTCGGTTTCATCTGGGACAGCTACGACAAGATTTGGCCCGCGATGGACGGGGCGCTCGGTGCGCATATCCGGGCGCAGATCGCCAAGGCCGGCCTGCACGCCATGGAACGGCAGTGGGACAACGGTTACCGTCAGATGACGTCCTCGACACGGCCGATCAAGGGACCCGACGACCTCAAGGGCTTCAAGATCCGTGTCCCTCCGAGCCCGCTCTGGACCTCGATGTTCAAGGCCTTCGACGCCGCACCGATGTCGATCAATTTCTCCGAAACATATTCGGCACTGCAGACCAAGGTGGCGGAAGGTCAGGAGAACCCGCTCTCGATCATCTTCTTCGCCAAGCTGTTCGAGGTGCAGAAATATCTCTCCGAGACCAATCACATGTGGGACGGCTTCTGGTTCCTCGCAAATGCCAAGGCGTGGAACGGACTACCGGCAGACGTGCGCGACGTGATTTCCAAGAACCTCAACAAGTCCGCGATCGATCAGCGCGCCGACATCTTCAAGCAGAACGAAACGTTCAAGGCCGACCTGACCAGCAAGGGCATGGAGTTCATCAAGGTCGATCCGAAGCCGTTCCGCGACAAGCTGCAATCGGCCGGCTTCTACAAGGAGTGGAAGGGCAAGTACGGCGACGAGGCCTGGTTGGTGCTGGAGAAGTTCACCGGTCCGATCTCGTAACCACGCAATCGCGCCGTCATGGAGATGGTGCACAAAGAGGAGGCTCCGGCCTCCTCGTTTGCGTCGGGCGCGGCGCGGATCGAAGCCTGGCTTGGCCGCATGGTCGAGGTGCCGGTCGCGTTGCTGACCGCGATCGAGGTGCTGATCCTCTTCGTGGGCGTGGTCTCCCGTTATGTTTTCCGCCGTCCCGTCGTCTGGTCGGACGAGTTGGCGTCAATCCTGTTTCTCTGGCTTGCGATGCTGGGCGCGGTGGTGGCGTTCCGGCGCAGCGAGCACATGCGGATGTCGACGCTTGTGGCCCGCATGGCGCCAAAATGGCGCGCGTTCTTCGAAGCCTTCGCAGTCGCGCTCGCGGTGGCGTTTCTCATTCTCATTCTTCATCCATCGTTCGAGTATGCGATCGACGAAGCGGCGATCGTCACGCCCGCGCTGGAAATTCCCAACATCTGGCGCGCGGCGGCGCTTCCGGTCGGCTGCGTCCTGATGCTGGTGTTTGCTGTCCTGCGTCTCGCGCGCGTGGGCGGCTTGCAGCAGATCGTCATTGCGCTGTGCGTCATTGCGCTGGTCGGCGCAGGGTTATGGATGCTCAAGCCTGCGTTCGCCGCGATGGGCAATTACAAACTCGTGGTGTTCTTCGTCCTGCTCGTCGCCGCGGGCGTGCTCGCCGGCGCGCCGATCGCATTCGTATTCGCGATCGCGACCTTCGCATTTCTGGCGATCACCACACGCACTCCCCTGACTGTGGTGGTTAGCCGGATGGACGAAGGGATGAGCCATATCATCCTGCTCTCGGTGCCGCTGTTCGTTTTCCTCGGCCTTCTGATCGAGGCAACCGGCATGGCCCGCGCGATGGTGGATTTTCTCGCAAGCCTGCTCGGACACGTGCGCGGCGGACTGTCCTACGTGCTGCTCGGCGCGATGTATCTGGTCTCCGGCATTTCCGGCTCCAAGGCGGCCGACATGGCCGCCGTTGCTCCGGTGCTGTTTCCGGAAATGAAGCGGCGCGGCGCCAAGCCAGGCGAGCTTGTGGCGCTGCTGTCGTCGTCGGGTGCGATGTCGGAGACCATTCCGCCAAGCCTCGTGCTGATCACCATCGGTTCGGTCACCGGGGTTTCGATTGCCGCGCTGTTCAACGGCGGACTGTTGCCCGCGCTGGTGCT
>JAXDOA010000373.1:0-9896 GCA_034669125.1 Hyphomicrobiales bacterium | reverse complement strand
CGAATTTGTAACCGCGAGCGCCGCTGCGCTCCCTCCCCCTGAAAGGGGAGGGTTGGGGCGGGGGTCAGCAGATGATCCCCACCCGCCACGCCTTCGGCGCGGCGACCTCCCCTTTTCAAAGGGAGGTAATAAGGAAGCCAAAGTGACCTACGTCTTCCAGTTCGGCATCGTCTTCGACAGATTCCCGCAATTGCTCGAAGGCGCGCTGCTGACCATTCGCCTCGCCGCAATGGCAATGGTGTTCGGGCTGACCGTCGCGATCGTCTGCGCGTACCTGCGCACATCCGGCCCAAAGCTCGTGCGCGCGGTGGTCGGCGCGTACGTCGAGGGCATCCGCAACACGCCGTTCCTGGTGCAGCTTTACATCATCTATTTCTCGCTGCCCGCGATCGGCATCCGCTTCGAGGCGAACGAGGCTGCACTGGTGGCGATGGTGATCAGCCTCGGCGCCTACGCGACCGAGATCGTGCGCGCGGGCGTGCAGTCCGTGCCGAAGGGACAAATCGAGGTCGGTCTGGCGCTCGGGCTCAAGCGCCTGCAGATCTATCGCTTCATCGTGCTATTCCCCGCCATCAAGGCGGTGTTTCCCGCACTCGCGAGCCAGTTCATCCTGCTGCTGCTCGGCTCCTCGGTCGTGTCGGCGATTTCGGCGAACGAGCTCACGGCCATCGCCAATACGCTACAATCGACGACCTTCCGCGCCTTCGAGGTCTACATCGTGGCGACGCTGATGTACCTCGCGATCGCGGTCGCGTTCCGTGGATTCTTCGCAGGCCTCTACTGGTTCGTGTTCGTGCGCGGGCGGGAGCGCTGAATGCGCTATTTTTCGTTCAACGATTTTCTGTTCATCCTGGCGGCGACGCAATGGACCATCCTGCTGTCGCTTCTTTCATTCGCGCTTGGCGGGGCGCTCGGACTGATCATCGCGATCCTGCGCATTTCGCGATTCAAGCCGGTCAGCCTTGCGGCCGCCGGCTACGTGCAGCTTTTCCAGGGCACGCCGCTGTTGATGCAGCTCTTTCTCATCTACTACGGGCTGAGCCTGTTCGGGTTGCGGCTCGATGCCTGGACCGCCGTGACCATCGCGTACACGATCTACGCGGCCGCATTCCTCGGCGACATCTGGCGCGGCTGCATCCAGGCGATCCCGAAGGAACAGTGGGAGGCCTCGCGTGCGCTGGCGCTTCCCTACCTGCCGCAGCTTTTTCTGGTGATCATGCCGCAGGCGGTGCGCATCGCGATCCCGCCGACGGTCGGCTTTCTGGTGCAGCTCGTCAAAGCCACCGCGGTCGCCTCGATCATCGGCTTCGTCGAACTGACGCGCGCCGGGCAGTTGATGACCAACGCGACGTTCCAGCCGATGATCGTGTACCCCATCGTCGCGGGACTTTATTTCGCGCTGTGCTGGCCGCTCTCGGTCTGGTCGCAGTATCTGGAAAAGAAATTGCGCGTCGAAAACATCATTGGCCGGAAATTGGAGAAAGCAAATGAGCAAGTCTAGGGTCGGCTACATCGGCGTCGGGCTGATGGGCCACGGCGCCGCCAAGAATGTCCTGGCGAAGGGCTACCCTCTCACCGTCATGGGCCATCGCAACCGCGCGCCGGTCGATGACTTGCTCAAGCGCGGCGCCAGCGAAGGCAAGAGCGCGGCCGAGATCGCGCGGGGAAGCGATATCCTGTTTCTCTGCCTGCCCTCCTCGGTCGAAGTCGAGGCGACGGTGTACGGCGCCGGCGGCGTGCTGGAAGGTGCGCACGCCGGACTGATCGTGGTGGATTCAACCACCGCCGACCCGAACTCCACGCGCCGCATCGCGGCCGACCTGAAAGCCAAGGGCGCGCGCATGCTCGACGCGCCGCTCGGCCGCACGCCAAAGGAGGCGGAGGAAGGCAAGCTCTCGACTTATGTGGGCGGCGATCTCGAGACGATCAAAGCGGTCCGGGCCGTCATGGAATGCTATGCCGACACCATCGTGGAGGTGGGCGAACTCGGCATGGGCCACACGCTCAAGCTCATCAACAATTTCATCTCGATCGGCACCTGCGCGATCATTTCGGAGGCCGCCGCCACTGCCGCGAAGGTCGGCGTCGACATGCGCAAGTTCTACGAGGTGATCTCGGCCGGCGGCGCCAACAGCAAGATGTTCCAGATGGTGATGCCGTGGGTGCTGGAGGGTGACGACAGCCATCTCAAAGGGCCGCTGCGCATCGCCGGCAAGGACATGCGCTTTTACACGCGGCTCGCCGAACAGGCGCCGGCCGCCGCCTTCATCGCGCAGGCCGTGAACCAGACGCTGCACCTGTGCAACGTGCGCGGCCATGGCGACCGGTTTCTCCCGGTGCTGCCGGGGCTGCTCGCCGAACTCAACGGCGCGAAGATCCGCGATCTTTGACGTGCCGAAAACGGTTCGCTAGCGTCAGCCCCATGGGAGAAAACGCCGCAACAGACGGATTGCCGCTCGCCGGCATCACCGTCGTCGAGTTCGCTCACAGCGTCGCCGGGCCCTATGCGGGCTCGATCCTCGCCGATCTTGGCGCGGACGTGATCAAGGTCGAAAGTCCCGACAAGGGCGACTACGCGCGCGACTGGGGACCGCCGTTCGCGCACGGCACCTCGACGCTGTTCCATGTGCTCAATCACAACAAGCGCGCGCTCGCACTCGACCTGCGTGATCGCGTCACTGCCGAACGCCTGACCGCGTTCATCCTCGATCACGCCGACGTGGTGCTCCAAAACATGCGGCCGGGCGCGATCGACAAGCTGGGGCTCGGCGCCGCGGCGCTGCGCGCGGCGAAGCCCGCGCTGATCTATTGCGATCTCGGCGCCTACGGCTCCTCGGGCCCGCTGCGCGAACGGCCCGGCTACGATCCGCTGATGCAGGCGCACGGCGGCATCATGAGCGTCACCGGGATCGACGGCGGCGAACCGGTGCGCGTCGGCGTGTCGATCGTCGATCAGGGCGCCGGCATGTGGGCCGCGATGGGTATCCTCGCGGCGCTGAACAAGCGGCATGTCACCGGGCAGGGCAGCCATGTGGCGACCTCGCTGTTCGAAACCGCGATCGGCTGGATGGCGCCACATATCGGGGGCTATCTGTCCGGGGGTGCGATGCGCCGCCCGCTCGGATCGGGCGTGACCGAGATCGTGCCGCATCAGGCGTTCCCCACACGCGACGGCTACATCATGGTGGCGGCGGGGAACGACAACTTGTTTCGTGCGCTATGCGATGCGATCGAGCATACCGAGTTCGTCTCCGACGTGCGTTTCGCGACGAACTCAAAGCGTGTCGAAAACCGCCACACCCTCGTTCCGATGCTGGAAGAAATCTTCCGCGCGCGTCCGAGCGCCGAGTGGCAGTCGCGGCTCGATGCGGCCGGTGTGCCCGCCGCCCCGATCGAGAACGTCGCTCAGGTCGTCGCCTCGAAGCAGACCGAAGCGCTCGGCATCCTGCAGAAAGCGCCCGATCTCGACATGACGCTCGCCGGTCTGCCGCTCACGTTCGACGGCAACCGCCCGCCCTATCGCTTCTCCGCGCCGACGCTCGGCCAGCACAACGATCTCCTGTCCGAACCTGAAACGCCCAAGAAAGCCGCCTCATGAAGGATCTTAAATACGAAACTCTCGTGCTGGAGGAGCCGGGCGAGCATGTGCTCACCGTGCGCATCAACCGGCCCGAGGTGCGCAATGCGATCTCGACGCAGGTCGGCGCCGACCAGCACGACGTGTTCACGCGGCTGATCAACGACACGCAGGATTATCGCTGCGTGATCCTCACCGGCACCGGCGACAAGGCATTCTGCGCCGGCGGCGACCTGAAAGAGCGCAACGGCATGACCGATGCGCAATGGATGAAGCAGCATGCGCTGTTCGAGCGCATGACGCTGTCGCTGCTCGATTGCCCGATCCCGGTGATCGGCGCCGTGAACGGCGCGGCATTCGGCGGCGGCTGCGAACTGATCCTGACTTGTGACTTCGCTTACGCCAGCACCACGGCGCGCTTCGGGCTGCCCGAGATCACGCTCGGCATCATGCCGGGCGCGGGCGGCACGCAGTTCCTGCCGCGGGTCGCAGGCTCGCGCCGCGCCAAGGAGATGGTGCTGACCGGCAAGCCGTTCAGCGCCGAGGAGGCGTTCGAATGGGGCGTGGTCAACAAGCTGTGCGCGCCAGACAAACTGATGGAAGAAGCGCTGGCGACCGCGCAGGCCATCGCCAACAACGCGCCGATCGCGACGCGACAGGCCAAGCGTTCGATCCATTATGGCATGCAGATGGACCTGCGCTCGGCGCTGTTCTTCGAGATCGACGTCTACAACAAGATGGTCTCCACCGAAGACCGCCTCGAAGGCGTCCGCGCCTTCAACGAGAAGCGCAAGCCGAACTTCAAGGGCCGCTGACCCGTTCGAGCTTCTGCAGACAGCGCACGACCGGCGGCATCGGCGTCTCGGGGAAACTGGTCTTCCAGTTGGTGACGCCGACTTCGCCGAGATAAATGTCGCCCCTGGAGTCGAGCGCGATCCCGTGCGGCGCGAGGAACTTGCCGGTCTCGAGCCCGGGGCCGTTCTCGCCGCCGAACCGCCCGATGCGCTTGCCCTGCGCGTCCACGATGGTCAGGCGCGGACCCAAATTGGGCGAATGGAGATTGACCGGCATGCCGGGACCAAGCTCGCCGATGATGAAGTTCGGTTTCTTGCCGCCGGTGCAGCACAGCGCGCAGGGCCGGTGCAGGTTGTTCCACTGCGTCTCGTATTTGCCGTTGCCGTCGAACACCTGCACGCGATGGTTCTCGCGGTCCGCCACGTAGACCCAGCCGTTCTCGTCGGTGGCGATGTTGTGCACGATGTTGAACTGGCCCGGATCGGTGCCGGGCTCACCCCAGGTCTTCATCAGCTTGCCGTCGGGCGTGTACTTGTGCACGCAGGCATTGCCATAGCCGTCCGATACGTAGATCTCGCCCTTGGGCGACAGCGCGGTGTGGGTGCAGCGGTGAAACGGCTCGCCGCTCATGTAGGGCGCGGGCTTGTCCGGGATGCCGATCGTCAGCAGCACCTTGCCGTCAGTCGAACACTTGCGCACCGTATGGTCGCCATCGTCGGTGCAATAGAGGTTGTCGTCCGCATCGATGTGCAGCCCGTGCGCGCGCTTGAACAGCCCCTCGCCCCAGCTTTTGATGAACGAGCCGTCGCGGTTCAGGACCACCATCGGGTGGGCGCCGCGATTGAACACATAGACGCGGTCCTTGCTGTCGACCGCGACCGCGGCGACATCGGTCAGATTCCAGCCGTCCGGCAATTTGGCCCAGTTCTCCGCCACGCGATAACGATGTTCGCCCGAGCCCAGTACGACCGGCATGGTGATCCTCCCTGAATGCCCCATGAATGTTCTATTCGCGCGGCGTTGTCGATACTTTACGGCGCTCGCGTTCCCGCCCACACTGACGGCCGCCGCCGTAGCGGAAGAATCCCAAAAGTAGAGCGAGGAAGCGATGCCACAGGAAGATGTGCTGGTCGGATTCATCGGGCTCGGAACCATGGGCGGCCGCATGGCGGCCAATCTGCAGAAGGCGGGATTCAAGCTCGTGGTGCACGACCTGCACCGGCAGGCGGCGAGCCATCATCTCAATGCCGGCGCCATCTGGGCCGAGTCGCCGCGCGCGCTCGCCGAGCAGTGCGATGTGATGTTCACCTCGCTGCCCGAGCCGCCCGACGTGGAGGCGATCGCGGCCGGCGCTGACGGCCTGCTCGCCGGCATCCGGAAAGACGCCGCGTGGTTCGACCTGTCGACCAATTCGCCGAGCATCGTGAAGAAGCTCAACGCGACATTCGCCGAAAAAGGCGCGCACATGCTCGACGCGCCGGTGAGCGGCGGGCCGGCCGGTGCGGCGTCCGGCAAGCTCGCGATCTGGGTCGGCGGCGAGAAGGCCGCATTCGACAAGAACAAGGCCGTGCTCGACGCGATGGGCGACAAGGCCGCGTACATCGGGCCGATCGGCGCCGCCACGATCGCCAAGCTGGTGCACAACATGTCGAGCTACGCGGTCACGTGCGCCATCGCCGAGACGTTCGCGCTCGGCATCAAGGCCGGAGTCGAGCCGCTTGCGCTGTGGAACGCGGTGCGCCAGGGCGCGGCCGGGCGGCGCCAGACCTTCGACGTGGTGATCGATCAGTTCCTGCCGAACAACTACGATCCGCCAGCCTTCGCGCTCAAGCTCGCCCACAAGGACGTGTCGCTTGCCAACGCGCTCGGACGAGAGCACGGGCTGCCGATGCGCATCTGCAATCTCACGCTCGCCGAGATGACCGAGGCGATGGGACGCGGCTGGGAGGGGCGCGACTCGCGTTCCGTGATGCTGCTGAGCGCGGAGCGCGCCGGCATCGAAGTCGCGGTCGACCCGGAGAAGATCAAGGCGGCCCTCGCCGAGAAATGATCAGGCCACGCGATAGCGGTTCGAGCCGGCGAGCAGCGCGGAGGCTTCCTTGACGATGCGGTCGACGACGTCCCGCGCGGGCGGGATATCCGCGATCATGTCGACGCCCTCGCCGGCGATCACCGCCGCGGTATCGAAGTCTCCTTCGTTGCGCGCCTTGTCGTAGCGCGCCGCCTCGTCGGCCTGATGCTGCATCAGTTCGGCTTCGCGCCCGCGCCAGCGCTCGGAGAATTCGTTGCGCAGCACGCGGCCCGTGTACGGCGCCGGCCACACATTGCGCCGCGCGATGTCGAACAGGATGCCGCGGATGGTCTTGTCGCCGCTCCCCGCCACGATGCGCTCCTTGGCGCCCTGCGGACCCATCGCCTCCTGCGTCGCATAGAAGCGTGTGCCGACCAGCACGCCGTCGGCGCCGAGCATCAGCGCGGCCGCGAGGCCCCGCCCGTCGGCGACGCCGCCCGCCGCCGCGACCGGAACGCCGCGCGCCGCATCGACCACCGCCGGCACCAGCGCAAACGTGCCGCGCGAAATGCCGTGCCCGCCGCCTTCGGCGCCCTGCGCCACGATGATATCGGCGCCGTTCGCCGCAACGTCCTTGGCCTGTTCGACCGTTTGAATCTGGCAGATCATCAGCGCGCCGGCTTTCTTGATTTTATCGGCGTGCGGCTTCACGTCGCCGAACGATAGCATGATGGCGGCGGGCTTGCGCTCCAGGGCGAGATCGAGGAGCCGCGGGTTCTTCGCCATGCTCCAGGTGATGAAGCCGACCCCGACGCGCGCGCTGCCGGCCGCATCCAACTCGCGGGTGAGCCACGCCTCGTTGCCGTAGCCGCCGCCGATGATGCCGAAGCCGCCCGCCTCGCTCACCGTCGCGGCGAGCTTGCCGTCAGCCACGACATCCATCGGGGCGAGCAGGATGGGGTGCTCGATACGGAGCAATCCGGTAAGGCGCGTGGAAATGGGCATGTCATTGACCTTGCGACGCGACGCAGACTAGAGGTGAATCGCTGACTGCCTCAAGTGCCCGGAGGGCAAACCTTGCGCCGTTTCCTCCACCTTGCGCTGATGGCCGTTGTGATGCTGGGCGCCGGGGGCGCCCTCGCGCAGGAAACACCGAAGGACCCAAAGCCGTTTCTCGAGGCGCTCTGGAAAGACGCGGCCGCGCGCGGGATCAAGCGCGAGACCTTCGATGCGGCATTCGCGGGCTTCACCGCCGACCCGCGCGTCTCCGCGCTCACTGGGCGACAGGCCGAGTACGGCTTGCCCGCGGGCACCTACGTCAATCGGGCGGTCTCGACTGCGCGGATCGATGGCGGCACGAGCCGGATCGCCGTGTGGTCGCAATCGCTTGACCGGATCGAGCAGCAATACGGCGTCGACCGCGCGATCATCGTCGCGCTGTGGGGCATGGAAACCTCGTTCGGCGCCAATACCGGCGGCTTCGACGTGATCCGGTCGCTCGCCACGCTGGCGCTGATCGGCTATCGCCCCGAGTACTTCAGCGGCGAGGTGCTGACCGCGCTGCAAATCCTCGAACAGGGCCACATCACGCGCGACAAGATGCAGGGCTCGTGGGCCGGCGCGATGGGCCAGCCGCAATTCATGCCGTCGAGCTTCATGCACTACGCGGTCGATTTTACCGGCGATGGCCACAAGGACATCTGGACCAGCGTTCCCGACACGCTCGCGTCGATCGCAAACTACATGAAGAGTTCCGGCTGGAAGGCCGGCCTCGATTGGCACTACGAAGTTCTCATTCCGCCGTCGTTCGATTATCGCCGCAGCCGCGCCGGCTTTTCCGAGTGGACCGCGCTCGGCGTCAAGCGCGCCGACGGCGAGCTGCTGCCGGCTGAGGGCGACGCGATCCTGTTTTTCCCGAGTGGCGCCACGGGGCCTGCGTTCCTCGTCACCCGGAATTTCCAGACGATCAAGCGCTACAACAATTCCGACGTCTACGCGCTCGCGGTCGGTCACCTCGCACAGCGATTCCGCGGCGCCGGCCCGATCAAGACGGCGTGGCCGGCGGACGATCGTCAGTTGACGCGCACCGAACGCATCGCGCTACAGAAGCGGCTGAAGGAGCTTGGTCACGCGGTGAAGGATCTTGAGGGCCGCATCGATTTCGATCTGCGCGACGTGATCCGGCTGGAGCAGGCGAAGAACGGCATGGTGGCGGACGGGCATCCGACGGTGGAGTTGCTGCAGAAGATCGGGGCGAAATCCAACTGACCTCATCCTGAGGAGCCCGCGCAGCGGGCGTCTCGAAGGATGGCGGCAAACTCCGAACTCTTGGCCATCCTTCGAGATGGGCGCTTCGCGCCCTCCTCAGGATGAGGAAAAGACCGTCCTCGGCACCAGCACCTCGCCCTTCATGATCGGCCGCGCGGTGCGCAAGGTGCCGGCCACGACCTCCATGTCGGCGCCCTTGCCCTTGGTCTGCAACAGCACGTCGACCTGCCCTGACGGATGCTCGATCCAGATGGTGCGCGGATTGGCAATGTCGGGCTTGGCGAGTTCGTGCGCGATCGTGCCTTCGAGCGCGCAGGCGGAAGCAACGCACACCGCGCCGGTGACCGCGTGCGCGGCGTGCAGCGCGTGGGGGGTCAGATAGCGCGACGCGATCGTGCCGCCATCCCGCGGCGGCGAGAGCAATCCGACTTTCGGGATCACCTTGTCGGAGCAATCCCCGAAGCCCATGCGGCGGCCGGCTTCCAGCCGGATCGGCTCGATGCGGGCGAACAGCGCCTTGTTGGCGTTGATCTCAGGCCTGCCTTCATAGCCGGTCAGGCCGAAGTCCTTCGCCCGCATCATGATCATCGGCATCGCGACGTCGATGCACGACACCTCGATGCCGTCGATTACGTCGCGCGGATTGCCGGTCGGCATCAGCTTGCCGGACACCGAGCCGACCACGTCCATGAAATTGAGCACGATCGGCGCGGCCGTGCCCGGCACGCCGTCGATGCGCGCGTCGCCGGTGTAGATCACCGCGCGGCCGGGCGTCTGCACGATGGCCTCGATGCGCGCCTCGGTGTTGACGTTGAAGATCATCACATGGGTTTCGCCGTCCTGCGCGGGGATCATGCCGGTCTCGATCGCGAACGGCGCAACGCCGGCTAGCATGTTGCCGCACGAGGGCGCGGTATCGACGATCGGCCGTCCGATATCGACCTGCGCGAACAGGTAATCGAGGTCGACGCCGGGGCGCGTCGACTTCGACACGATTGCGACCTTGCTGGTCAGCGTGTCGGCGCCGCCGAGGCCGTCGATCTGGCGCGGATCGGGCGAGCCCATCGCGGCGAGCAGCACGCGGTCGCGCGCGGCCGTATCCTTGGGCAGGTCCGCGGCCTTGAAATAGGGCCCGCGCGAGGTGCCGCCGCGCATGAAGATGACCGGAATGCCGACCAGATCGCTCATACTGCTATCCAAATCCGTCCGGCGTTGACATCGTCCCACAGCGTATCGAAGTCAATG
>JAXDOA010000372.1:0-24205 GCA_034669125.1 Hyphomicrobiales bacterium | reverse complement strand
TGTCGGGGAAGCTCGCAGCCGCCGACATCGCGTTCGGGCGCGTCAACGACGTGGCGGGACTGATCGCCCATCCCCATCTGCGGCGCATCGAGGTCGACACACCGAGCGGGCCGGTGTCATATCCCGCGCCCGCGCCGATCCGCGATCAGGCGCGGGCTTACGGCCGCATCCCGGCGCTTGGCGAGCACACCGAAAAGGTGCGCAAGGAATTCGGCTAGTCCATTGCCGGCGCGGCTTCGCGCACCGAAACCCGCCCGCCGCGCAGCGACGCCGTCGATCCGATCGCCAGCACGAACGGGATCGCGGCGACACAGATCGCACACAGCAGCGCATAGTCGACCGCATAGGCCATGATCGCCGACTGCAAGGTCAGCATCTGGTCCGCGATGGCGCGGCCCTGATCGGTCGCAAGGTCGATCCAGCGCGCGACATCGGGGCTCTGTAACGCGTCGTTGAACGGCGTGATGCGCTCGGCGAGCTGGCTGTAGAACACCGTGGTCTTGCTGCTGAGGTTCGCGATCACGACCGAAATGCCGACCGAGCTTGCGACGTTTCGAACGAGCGTGAGGATTGACGTTCCGTCCGTGCGCAGGTGCGCCGGCAGCGTCAGGAACGCAACCGTGCTGAGCGGGATGAACACGAACCCCATGCCGAAGCCCTGGACGAGCCCGCATATCACGATCTCGCGCTCGGACGTGTTCGCCGTGAAGCCGGTCATCTGATAGAGCGTCGCGGCAGTCATCGCCAATCCGACCAGAATGAGCGTGCGCGCCTCGAAATGGCGCAGCAGCCGGCCGATGATCGCCATACCGATCAGCGTGCCGAGGCCGCGCGATGCCATCACCCAGCCTGCGGTGAGGATCGGATAGCCGAGCACGTTCTGCAGGAACGGCGTCGCGAGCGTCATGGACGAGAACAGCATCAACCCCATGATCATCATGAAGAAGCAGCCGATCAGGAAGTTGCGATCGCGGAAGATCGCGAAGCGCACGAACGGCTCGCTGGTCGTGAGCGAGTGCGCGAAAAAGTAATAGAAGCCGGCGATCGAAACGATCAGCTCGGCGACGATTTCCGGCGAGCCGAACCAGCCGAGCTGCTCGCCGCGATCGAGCATCAGTTGCATCCCCCCAATACCGGCAGCGAGCGCAACGAAGCCGAACCAGTCGAATCTGAGGTGCTGCTGCCGCTTGGTCTCGTCCATGAAGACCAGCAAGCCGAGCACGGTGACGATGCCGACCGGAATGTTGACCAGGAACACCCAATGCCATGAGTAGTTCTCGGTGAGGAAGCCGCCGAGCGTCGGACCCATGATCGGCCCGAGCATGATGCCGACGCCCCAGATGCCCATCGCCTGCCCGCGCTGCTCGATCGGGTAGGAGTCGAGCATCACGGATTGCGACAGTGGCACCAGCGCGGCGCCGCACATGCCTTGCAGCAGGCGGAATACCACGATCTGCTCGATGGTTTGCGAGACCGCGCACAGCAGCGACGCGACCGTAAAGCCGCCGACGCACACGATGAACAGCTTCTTGCGGCCGAAGCGGTCTGCGAGCCAGCCGACCGGCGCCGTCATCACGGCCGCCGCGACGATGTAGGACGTGAGCACCCAGCTCACCTGATCGAGCGAGGCCGAGAGCGAACCCTGCATGTAGGGCAGCGCGACATTGGCGATCGTGGTGTCGAGCGCCTGCATGATCGTCGCCGTCATGGTGCAGATCGTCAGCAGCGCGCGGCGCGCACCGGGCGACAGCGCCGCGACAGCGCGGATCATCTGCGCGGTTCCGCGGCCCTGCTGGAAAGGCCGAGCGAGGAAAGCACGGTATTCTGCCGGCCGGTATCGATGTCGACCGTCGCGCTCATGCCGGCGCGCAGGTCGCGCACGTCCTCGGTCGGCGCAAATTCGATCCGCACCGGCACGCGTTGCACCACCTTCACCCAGTTTCCGCTCGCGTTCTGCGGCGGCAGGATCGCGAACTGCGCGCCGGTGCCGGGACTGACCGCCGCGACCGTGCCGCGGAAGGTGCGGCCCGGGAACGTATCGACCGAGATCGACACCGGCTGGCCGATGCGCAGATGCGTGATGTCGGTTTCCTTCGGGTTGGCGTCGACCCACGGCCGCATATCGTCGATCAGGCTGAACACCGGCGTGCCGGCCGTGACGTAGCGGCCCATCTGGATGCTCGCGACCTGCGTCGCCATGCCGGCGATCGGCGCGCGTAGCACCGTATGGTCGAGATCGCGCTTGGCCTGATCGAGTGCCGCTGAAGCCTGCGCATAGGGCGGATATTTCTCGATCGGCAGATCCTTGTCGCCGAGTAATTGATTGAGAATGCCCTGCTCCTGCTGCTCCAGCATTTCGAGCTGCGTCTTTGCCGTCACGACCGCATTCAGCGAATTGTCCATGTCCATCTGGGAGCCGGACTTATTGCTCAGCAGCGTGTTCTTGCGCTCGACATCGCGCTGCTTGAGGTCGAGTGTCTCCCGCGCGAGCGCGATGCGCCGCGTCACCGAGGCGAGATTGGTTTTCAGGTTGAGGAATTCGGTGCGCACGGAGGCCAAGCGCGCCTCGGCCTGCGTCACGCTGATGCGGAACGGCTCAGCATCGATTTCCAGCAGTGCATCGCCGGCGTTGACGCGCTGGCCTTCGGTCACCGTCACTTTGGCGATCTTGCCGGAGATGTCCGGCGTGATGAGCACCTTCTGCGCGCCCACGTAGGCGTTGTCGGTCGAGATGTAGCGGCCCGACATAAGATAGAAATAGGCGCCGCCTGCGAGCGCGATCAGCGGGATGACGACGAGCAGCACGAGGCGCAAGCCCGCGCGCGAGCGCGCCGGCTTTACCGCGACGGCCGGCACCTGCTCTTCCTGCGTCTTCCTCAGTTCGACGACCTTGTCGGCCATGGCGCGCCTCCTCAGGCCGCCTTCGCGGTCTTGTCCGCGGCTTTCCGCGCGATCGCGCCGCGCAGATTGTCCTTCGTCTGCGAGAGCTCGCCGATCATGCGCTCGATCGTCACGACGTCGAAGCCCTCAAGCACGGTCCCCATCATGTCCTGGCCAAGCTCGGCGAGCCGGTCCATCAGCGGCCGAGCGAGGGGCGTGAGATGCAGGCGCTTGGCGCGCCGGTCGTTTGGGTCCGCGCGCCGCTCGATCATGCCGTTCGCGCACAGGCGATCGACCAGCCGGGTCAGCGTGATCGGCTGGAGGTCGAGCATTTCGGCGAGTTCCGACTGCTTCAGGCCTTCCTGATGCTCCAGCCGTGCCATCACGGCCCATTGGGCGCGGGTGATCCCGAGGCGGCGAGCGCGCTGGTCCGCATAGGTGCGCAGCAGGCGGGCTACATCGTTGAGAACAAAAGCAAATTCGCGTCGAGGATTACGTGGGCGCATGGGTTCTTCTGGGTTGATCGGGATCACCTCATAATAAGCTAGCTTATAATATCGTCAATGCGTGGAAACGCATATCAGGCATCAGGTTCACCGCTGTAGGGCGCAGCGGCGTAGGGCGCAGTAAGCGAAGCGCACTGCGCCAACCTTTCTCGGCGCCACATCCGTCTCGGCGCAATGCGCTCCGCTTCGCGTCGCTTATTGCGCCCTACGCTCTACGCTCACACCTTCCCGAGCGCCCTGAGCACGACCGTCGGCGTGATCGGCACTTCGGTGATCGGCTTCGCACCGAGCGGCGCCAGCGCATCGTTCACGGCGTTCATCACGCAAGCCGGCGCGCCGGCGGTGCCCGCCTCGCCCGCCCCCTTGGCGCCGAGTTCGGAATCCGCGGTCGGCGTCACCACATGGCCCACTTCAATGTCAGGCATCTCGGCCGCCATCGGCACGAGGTAGTCCGCCATGTTGCCGTTCAGCATCTGCCCGCGCTCGTCATACAGGCACTGCTCGAACAGCGCCGCGCCAAGCCCCTGCACGATGCCGCCGCGCACCTGCTCGTCGACGAGTTGCGGATTGATCACCGTGCCGCAATCCTCCACGCACCAGTGCTTGAGCAGCTTGATAAAGCCAGTGTCGGTGTCGACCTCCAGCCAGCTCGCCTGCGCGCCGTTGGTGAAGGCGAAGGCATAAGCGCGCGGAACGTAGTGCCGCGTCGCCATCATTTCGGCCTGGAAGCCCGGCGGCAGCGTATCGGGGCGGAAGTAGGCGATGCGCGCGACCTCATCGAGCCCGATGCGCTCCGTGCCGGTGCCGGCATCGACCACCACGCCGTTGCGGATATCGAGCGCCTTTGGGTCCGCCTGCAGAATGCTCGCCGCGACCGCCACCACATTCGCGCGCAGCGCCTTGCCGGCCTGCCATGCGGCTTCGCCGCCGATGCCGGCCGCGCGCGACGCCCAGGTGCCGCCGCCGTACGGCGTGTTGTCGGTGTCGCCCATGAAGACCCGCACGCGCTCGATCGGAATCCCGAATGACGACGCCGAGACCTGCGCGATAACGGCTTCGGCGCCCTGCCCCTGCTCGCTGACGCCGATGTGGACGGCAAGATTGCCCTGCGCGTCGAGCTTGAACGTCGCGCCATCCTGCGCGGAGATTTTAGCGCCGCCGACGCCGTAGAACGCGGCCGACGGATTGGTCACTTCGACGAAGAACGCAAAACCGAGGCCGCGATAGATGCCTTTTTTGCGCAAGCGTTCCTGCTCGGCACGCAGGCCCGCATAGTCCATCAGCGAGTCGAGATGCGCGAGCGTCTCGTGGTGCGAGAGCTTCTCGAACTTGATGCCCGACGGGCCGGACGCCGGATAGGCGTCGTCGGGAATGAGGTTGCGCCGCCTGATCTCCAGCGGGTCCATGCCGATCTTCATCGCGGCGAGATCGACCAGGCCCTCGGTGACCTGTGTGGCGATCGGATGGCCGACTGCGCGGTACTGGCACATCACGTTCTTGTTCTGGAATACGACGCGCGCACGGGCGCGGTAGTTGCCGCAGGTGTAGGGCCCGCCGGTCAGGTTCACGACCTGGTTCGCTTCGATCCCTGACGTGCGGGGATAGACCGAATACGGCCCGATGCCGGTGAGATCGTCGATTTCCCACGCCGTGATCGTGCCGTCACGCTTCACGCCGATCTTCGCCTTGATGCTGTGGTCGCGCGCATGGATGTCGGTGACGAAACTCTCCAGCCGGTCGGCGACGAACTTCACCGGCCGCCGCAGCAGCTTTGAGAGTGCGACTGTCGCCATCTCGTCCGCATAGGTGTGCACCTTGATGCCAAACGACCCGCCGACATCCTTGGTGACGACGCGCACCTGGCTCTCTTCCAAACCCAAATGCTTGGCGAACAGGTTCTGCATCATGTGCGGCGCCTGCGTCGCATGATACGCGGTCAACCGCTGTTCGCCGGGATTCCAGTCGGCGACAATCGCACGTGGCTCGTTGCAGACGCCGGTGTGGCGGCCGGAAATGAACGTCGCCTCGACAATTTCATCGGCCTCGGCGAAGCCTTTGTCCGGGTCGCCCGCCTCATGCTTGCGCTCGAAGCAGAGATTGTCGCCAAGCTCCGGATGGATCGCCGGCGTGCCGGCATCCAAGGCGGTCTCGGCGTCGGTGACGGCGGGCAATTCCTCATATGTCACCTCGACCAGTTCGCACGCGTCCTCGGCCTGCGCGCGCGTTTTCGCCACAACCGCGCACACCGCCTCGCCCTGCCAGCACGCGCGTTCCATCGCGAGCGCGGACTGGGGCGCCGACTTGATGCCCTTGAGATGCGTCAGCACGCCGACCCACGGCGTGATCACTTTCGCAAGCTCCGGCCCGGTGACGACCGCGATCACGCCAGCCGCCTGCTTCGCCGCCGCGGTGCCGATATTCACAATGCGCGCATGCGCGTGCGGGGAGCGCACGTACGCCACGTGCGCCATGCGCGGCAACGTGACGTCGCTGACATACTGCCCGCGCCCTTCAGTCAGCCGCGTCAGGTTCGGGCGCGGCACCGAACGGCCGATATAGGAATTCGGCCGATCGAGCGCGGTGAGCGTGGAGGGATTGTCTTCGGCGATTTTCATGCGTGCCCGTGTGGGAGCGCTGTAGGGCGCAGTAAGCGAAGCGCACTGCGCCGCATCCGTCTCGGCGCAATGCGCTCCGCTTCGCGTCGCTTATTGCGCCCTACATGCACGCTCATCACACTCACAAAAACCGGTTCGGCCACATCATGGTGCGCCACATGTGCGACGACGGACTGCTGTCCAGCCCAAGCCCCTCTTCGGGCTGACGGAAATTGCGCCCGATGATGTCGACGAAATCGTCGAGGTTCACCTTGGCGTTCGGGTCGAACGAATAGATGTCGTTCACGCAGATCAGCCGCGACGTCATGTACCACTTGTGGTTCCGCGCGCGCTCGTACTCGGCGACGATGTAGGGCTCCGGTCTGTAATCGTCGCCGAACAGCTTGATGTACATGTCGGGATACTTGTAGCCCGCCGCCTCGTCGGGGAAGAAGCGCAGCGCCTGGTGCGTGCGCACCGCCCAGCTCACCTCCTCGTCCACATAGGGCTCGATCATCTGCGCGCCCCAGTAGCCGTGATCGCAGCGGATGAAGCTCACCACGCCGATGTCGTGCAGCAGGCAGGCGAGGATGACCTTCTCGTTGTGGCCGGCTTTGAGCGCATGCGTCGCGCTTTGCAGCAGGTGCGCGTGCGAGGCGAAGCGGCAGCGGAAATAATCGACCAGCGTCGGCTTTGCCGGCATCGGCGGCAGCCGCGGGTCGGGACCCATGTTGAACACCGCGCCCGGATGCTTCGCCCACAGGCCGGCGCTGCTGTCCATCTTCACTTCGCCGTCGGCGAGGTAGTGCAGCGTCGATTTGGTCACGACGCGCTCAAGCTCGTGCATCATGTGCTCTTCGAGCTCGTCGGCCTGCTGGGAAATGCTTTGCGGGTTGGCGTGCTGGTTCATGGCTTCATCCTTTTGCGCGTTGCTGCGCGACGGATTCGATGGCATCGACGATCGCCTGATAGCCGGTGCAGCGGCAGTAGTTGCCCGCCAGATGTTCGCGGATGGTATCACGGCTTGGGGTTCCGCCGCGCGCGAGCAACTCCTGCGCCGTCAGCAGCATCGCAGGTGTGCAGAAACCGCATTGCAGCGCGTTGCGCCTGCGGAACGCGTCCTGCAGGTCCGCGATATCGCCCGAATCCGACACGCCCTCGATGGTCTCGATGTGTGCGCCGTTGCACTGCACCGCGAGCGTGAGACAGCCGCGCACGATCACGCCATCGAGGAGCACCGTGCAGGCCCCGCACACACCATGCTCGCAGCCGACATGGCTGCCGGTCAGCCCGAGCGTCTCGCGCACGAAGTCCACCAGCGTGGTGCGCGGCTCGACCGCCTCCGCCACCGCCTCGCCGTTCACCGTCATGCGGACGTCGAGCACGCTCATGCGGTCTCCATGAGCTGTTTGGCAACACGGCGCAGCAGCACGCCGGCGAGATGCTTCTTCACGGCGCCGGTCGCCTGGATATCGTCTTCCGGATCGAGGTCGAGCGCGCTGACCGCGTCATCGACTGAGCCGGCGGCCAGTGCGGCTTCGGCCTTGCGCGCACGCACCGGGGTCGCGCCGACGCCGAAGTAAACGAGCCGTACGTCGCTCAAGGCCTTGCCGTTTGCCTTCGCGACCGCCGCCAGCCCCACCATCGCGTAATCGCCGTGCCGCCGCGCCAATTCGGCAAAGCCGACGCGGGTGCTTGCGTCGGCAGCCGCGAAGCGGATGGCGGTGAGCACATCATGCGGACCGAGCGCCGTCTCGAACAGGCCCTTGAAGAAATCCCCCGCCTTCACGCTGCGCTTGCCGTTCGTGCCGATGATGCCGATCTCGCCGTCCAGCGCCACCAGGCAGGCCGGCAGTTCCGCGGCCGGATCCGCATAGGCGAGCGAGCCGCCGATGGTGCCGCGATTGCGGATCGCCGGGTGCGCGATGTGGGGCATCGCCTTGGCGATCAGCGGGGCATGTTTCGCGATGTCGGAAGAACGCTCCAGCGCCACGTGGCGCGTCAGCGCGCCGATCTCGACCATGCCGTTGGTCACGCCGATGCCGCCGATGCCGCCGATGCCGTTGATATCGACCAGCAGCGAGGGGCTGGAGAGCCGCATGTTCAGGGTGGCGATCAGGCTCTGCCCGCCCGCCAGCAGCTTGGCCTCGCCCGTGTGCGCGCTCAGCAGCGCAATCGCATCATCGAGCGAGCGCGCCTTCGCATAGGCGAATGCTGCCGGTTTCAACCCATCCTCCCCGGTGCGGAGCATATCTCCGCTTGTCTTGAATGCATCCAGATTGGCGGGAAATGGGGTATGGAAGTCAAGGGCTTGCTCGCGGCCGCCACGCGGGCGAACTTAAGTGCCGCAAAACAAACCGGAGACGCACAAGGTGAAGCAGGTCGAAGCAGCGGTGATCGGGGTCGGATGGGTCGGCGGAACGCGGGCCGAGGCGCTGTCGCGCACCGCGCTGGTCGACAAGTTGCACCTCTGCGATATCAAGCCGGATCGCCTCGCCGAAGTGAAGGCGCTGTACAAACCGGCGACTACGACGCTCGACTATCAGGACATCATCAACAACAACAATATTTCGGTCGTTTACATCTCGACCACGCCGGAATCGAACCACTATCCGATCTGCCGCGACTGCCTGCGCAACGGCAAGAACGTGATGCTGGAGAAACCGATCGCGCTGGAGCTGTGGGAGGCCGACGAGCTGATCATGCTCGCCCAGCGTAACAATCTGAAATTCACCATCGGCTATTCGCAGCGCTTCAACACCAAGATCGCCTATGCCAAGAAGAAGATCACTGACGGCACGCTCGGCAAGGTCGTCTCGGTGCTGGTGAGCCGGCATCTGTCGCGCTCGCTCGGCAAGAAGATCGCAAGCCGCGTGCGGCTCTCGCCCGTCGTGATGGAGTCGACGCATGATCTCGACTTCGTGTTCTGGCTCCTGGAGCCCGCGAAACCCGTGCGCGTCTATTCGCAGGGCGCCTACGGCTACATGCAGCCGGTCAACGGTTCGCACGATGTGATGTTCTCGATCATCACAATGGACAATGGCGCCGTGGTGATGATCGGCGGCGGCTGGAACCTTCCGCCGAGTTATCCGAACTATTGCGGGAGCTGGATCGAGATCACCGGCACCGACGGCGCGCTGATCCTCGATGACACGGCGCGCGATCACTGGCTGAACACGGTCGCGCGCGGGCAGGAATTCGCGATGTCCACGATGCCGGGCGAGCAGGTCGGCGAGGTGTTCGCCGGCGGCATGGGACCGGAGACAATCCATTTCCTCGAAGCCTGCATCCGCGACACGCCCGTGATGGTGACGCCGGAAAGCGCACGCCGCGTGATGGAGACCTATACGGCCGCGGACTTGTCGGCCGATCTGAACGAGCCGGTCGATCTGCCGCTGACCAATCAGACGATCTCGCAGATCGCCGAGTTCAAGCAGAAAATGCGCACGGGATTGAACACGTGAGGCCGCAGGCAAAAGAACTTGGTCTCGCGATCATCGGCGGCGGCCGCGTCGGGCTGTTCCGCGGCGAGGTGGCGAACCGGCATCCCACGGTGAAGTGGGTGGGGCTCGCCGAGAAGAACCCAAACCGCGCCGGCGAAGTGGGGCCGAGAGTCGGCGCGGATTTCGTCACGCAGAGCCACGTCGAGTTGCTCAGCCGCCCGGAGGTCAATTGCGCCATCATCGCGACCGACGAGCATCTGCACGTCGAGCCGATCCTGGCGGCAGCCGAGCGCGGAATCCCGCTGCTGATCGAGAAGCCGCTCGCGACCGATCTCGCGCAATCGGCGCGCGTACTCAAGATCATCCAGGACGCCAAGATCGACGCCGTGGTCGGCTATACGCAGCGCTTCCGCCGCAAGTGGCTCGCCGGCAAGGAGAAGGTGCGCTCCGGCGCTTTAGGCGATGTCACGCTGGTCACATCGCGCGCCTTCATGAACCGGCTGGTCGCGATCGACAACTACAAGCGCACCGACGATCCGTCGACGATCTCGCCGATGGTGATCTCCGGCACGCACGCGCTCGACATGTGCATGTGGTATCTCGAAAAGAAAACGCCGGTCGAGTGCTACGCGCGCTCGATCGACAAGGTGCTGGGCCCGCTCTATCAGGGGATCGACGCCACCGCCGGCATGATCATGATGAGCGACGGCTCGATCTACCATCTCAACATTTCGTGGGCGCTGCCGGTGACGTGGCCGGGCGCGGTGTACTCGCTGGAGGTCGGCATCGTCGGCACCGAGGGCGTGCTCACGATCGACGACACGCACCGCGACATGGTGCTGGCGGTGAGCAAGCCGCAGGGCGAGGGTTACGCGCCGGACCAGACGCGGCTCGTCGATTTCCTGGGAAGCTATCCGCCCGGCGACATGGCGCTGGGCGAATTGCGCGGGCCGATGGCGGACGAAACCGTGGCGTGGCTCAATCGCGTGGCGCTTGGGCTCCCGACGCCGTCCGCGACCGTCGAGGAAGCGCACAAGAACCTGATGCTGACCAAGGCGCTGGATCTGTCGGCGAAGACGAAGCAGCCGGTGAAACTGCCGCTGGAGTCTTAATCGGCAGCCGCGAACGCGGTCACCGTCGATGTGTCCTCTCCCTTGAGGGAGAGGGCTACTCGGACTTTCAACAACGAAGAATGGGAGAGGGGTACCCCTCTCCCATTCGAGTCTGTTGAGATAGCGGAGATGCCCTCTCCCTCAAGGGGAGAGGGCACAATCACGTCGTCCCGCGCTCGCGGAGAGGCTGAATCGAAAAATCCGCCGCAAGCTTGTCAAGCTGCGCCACCAGCGGGGCTGCGAGCGGCACGCCGTCGCGAATCCGCTCGTCGCGGCACTGGCGGCGGCGCTCGCCGGGCATGCGGATGTCATCGACACCCGGCAGGCGCTTACTCTCTTTCAGTTCGCGCACATGCCGGTCGACCTCGGCGGTGTAGTCGGCCAACGGCAGGAAGCGCGCGACATCGAGCGCAATGATGAAATGCCCCGTGTTGGTCTCGCTCGCGTCATCGGCGTTGAAATCCACCACATCGCGGCCGAACACCGCGCGGTTGAGCGGCCCGGCGAGAAATCCGAGCATCACCGCAAGCCCTGAACCCTTGTAGCCGCCGATCGGCAGCAGCAGCCCTTCGGCGGCGCGCTTCGCGTCGATGATGTCCTCACCGGTCGCAGTGTTGACCATCCAGCCCTTTTCCATGGGCTTTCCCTGCAGCGCGTAGTTCTTCACGGTGCCGTACGAAACAACGGTGGTCGCCATGTCGAGCACCATCGGCCCATTGCCGGACGGCACACCGATCGCGAGCGGATTCGTGCCGAGCAGCGGATCGGCGCCGCCCCAGACCGCCATGTGGTTGGCGTTCGCGACCGCCGCATACAGGCCGATCATACCCGCTGCTGCCGCTATCTCGGCATAGAGGCCGGCCGGCCCCGCATGATTGGAGCGGCGCACACCGACCCATGACACACCGGTCTCGCGCGCCAGCGCGATCGCAGTTTCGGCGGCGCGCGACATCACCAGATGCCCCATCCCGTTGTCGCCATCGACCAGCGCCGTCGCGGGCGCGCTGCGATTCACCGTGATGTTGGGGCGCTTGTTGAAGCCACCCGCCTTCAGCCGCCGCACATACTGCGGCAGGCGGAACACGCCGTGCGCGTCCGCGCCGGTCAGGTCCGCTTGCCCCATCAGCTTCGCGCAAACGCCTGCGTCCGCGCGCGGCAGACCCGCGGCGGTCAGCGCGTCCTCGATCAATGAACGGATCGCCGCGATCGGCACGCGGCCGCTGGTCGTCGTCATGCGTCCCCTTCACTCACGTCCACAGCTGCGCGCGCCAGCGCAGCGCGATGAGCGCCGTGCAGGCAAGGCCGATAATCGCATAAACCGACGCCGTCGCGCGGAAGCCAAACCAGTCGATCAGCGGTCCGGCGGCCAGGAGACCGAGCGGCAGGCTGTAGATCGCCATCATGCGCACGCCCATTACGCGGCCGCGGAACTTCTCGCCCGCCGCGCGCAGGAGCATGATCGAAAGCGGCACCATGCAGAAGCTCTGCATGAATCCCGCAACGAGCAGGCATACAATTGCGCTCAGCGGTCCGGGCATCTGCGCGAAGGCGAGCAGCAGCGCATACCAGAGGAGCGTCGCCACGATGATCATGCGCCCCAGCGGCACATTGGCGCCCGCGTGGCTCAGTACGATCGAGCCGATCAGCGCCCCGCCTGCGAAGCTCGCCACCATGTAGCCGAGCCATGTCTGGTTCAGCACGAACACATCCCTCACCACATAGGGCATCAAGCCGTTGGTGAGCGGGTACGCCGTGAAGTTTACGAGAAACGCCAGCCATACGATTGCCAGCAGAACCGGCGTATTCCACACTTGGGAAAGGCCGGCTTTCAGATCGCGCCAGGGCGAAGACTGCGGATCCTCCGGTGTCATCGCGAGCGAAACATGCCGTCGCGGCTCTGCGATGCCGAGCGTAAGCAACGCACCCGCCACGTAGAAGCATGAGATGATCACATAGGCCGGGCCCATGCCGAACAGTGCGAACACGCCGGCGCCTGCGAGCGCACCAGCGACGCGCGCGGAATCGCTGGTCGTGCGTGCGATGCTCATCGCGCCGATCAGCCGTTCGTTCGGCATCGTCTCGGCGATTAGCGCGGCGCGCACGCCGATATCGGAAGGGCGGACAATTCCCGCAAGCGTCGCAATGATGAGCACCAGCAGTGGCGTCACCGCGCCGGCGAACGCCGCCGCCATCAGGAAGGCACCCAGCGCCGCGTAGCTCAAACGCATCGCGAACAGGACGTTGCGGTGGCCGAGCCGGTCACCCGCGACCCCGAACAGCGGCGCGACCAGGGTGCCGAGATATTGCGATGCACCGAACATCGTCAGCCACAGCACGGAACCCGTCTCGACCAGCACGTACCAGCCGAGGATGATCGTCTCCATCTCGAACGCCCACGAAGTCGCGAGATCAGCGGGCCATTGGAAACGAAAGCTGCGGACGGCGAACGGCGACAGGATCGAATAGCGCGACAGACCGAGCACAGGCGGCTCGCCTGCAAGCGTCGGTTTGATTTGATCGGAAATGTCGGTCCGGCGATCGAGCATATTGAGGCAGTTGCGCCGGACCTCACCGCCCGGCAATGCCGGACCTTAGCCTATTCGCGCAGCGTCGCGACCGGCAAAACCGCATGGGGGCGTTGCCGCAGCGCCTCACAGCAGCTTTTCTTCCCGCAGTACGTCGGCGGCGACGCGATGCGCCTCGTTCGCGGCCGGTATTCCGCAATAAAGCGTGACCAGCAGCAGGATTTCCTGGATCTGCTCGGCGCTGCAGCCGTTCTTAAGTGCGCCCTTCAGGTGAACCCGAAGCTCATTCGGATGGCCCGCAGCCGCCATCATGGCGATCATCGCCAGCGACTTCGTCGCGGGCGGCAGCGCCGAACGGCTCCACACGTCGCCATACGCATAGGCGTTGATGATGTGCTGCAGCGGCTTGCCGAACTCGCCGAACGCCGCCATACGCTTTTCGACCGCCTCGCGGCCGAACATCTCGGTGCGCAGCGCCAAGCCACGGTCGTGCTGCTCTTGCGTATCCATGATGGCTCCTATTGCTGCGCGATACCGGCGGCCTCGCGCACCTTGTTCCAGCGCGCAAGCTCGTCCGCCATGAACTTGCCGAATGCTTCCGGCGTCGAGCCCTGCACGGTGACGCCGGCCTTGGTCAATTTCTCGCGCACACTCGCGTCCATGAGCGCTTCGTTCAGCGCCTTGTTCAGCTTGGCGACGATCTCCGGTGGAATGCCGCGAGGCCCGAAGAAGCCGTACCACGTGGAGACGTCGTAACCCTTCATCGCCGCGGACTCGGCGATGGCCGGAACGTCGGGCACGATCGGGAAACGGTCTTTCGAAGTGACGGCGATCGCCTTGAGCTGCCCGGACTGCACCTGACCGATCACCGCCAGCACGGTGTCGAACAAGACGTCGACCTGCTTGCCGAGCACCGCGGTGACCGCCTCGGGCGTGGTGCGGAACTGAACCGACACCATGTCGATGCCCGCCATCTGCTTGAACAGTTCTCCGGACATGTGCTGCGTTGCACCGAAGCCGGGGCTTGCGACGTTGATCTTTCCGGGGTTGGCCTTCGCGGCCGCGATCAGTTCATTGACGTTGCTGGCCGAAAAGTCCGCGCGTGCGACGAGCATCAGGCTCGCGGTTCCCACCTGCGAGATCGGCTCGAACGCCGTCGCGGGGTCGTAGCGCAGCGACTTGTTCATCGCACCGGCGATGACCTGCCCGGCCGTCATGACGCCGATCGTGTATCCGTCCTTCTCGGCGCGCGCGATCATCTCGTTGCCGAGCGTGCCGGCAGCACCCGGCTTGTTCTCGACGACGACAGGCTGGCCGAGCTTCTCCTGCAGCGCCTGCCCGAAGATGCGCCCCACGATGTCGCCGCCGCCGCCCGGCCCGAACGGCACGACGATACGGATCGGCTTGTTGGGAAAATCCTGTGCGGATGCGGGCGAGCCGAGCGCCAGCGCGCAGGCAAGGGCGATCGTCAACCTGGTCATGTTTCCTCCGGATGCGCTTTGGCGCTTGGCGGCTAGCTTGCAGCGCGCGCGGCAGCGAGTCGAGCGCCTCGCAAACAGGTGACTTGGCATGGCGCCCGCCGGGGCGCTAACATCGGCACTATCGCTCAACGGCCTCAAACCCCATGTTCCGGAAGGCTGCGCTTACGGAAGCGGAGCGCGACAATTTCGATTGAGGAACGATCATGAAATTCGGCGTTGGCCAACCCGTTCGGCGTTTCGAAGACCAGACCCTGATTACCGGCAAAGGCCGCTATACCGACGACATCCAGCTCGACAAGGCGGCGCACGCCTATGTGCTCCGCTCGCGCGTGGCGCACGCCAATATTCGAAAGATCGACGCCGCGGCGGCGCGAAAAATGCCCGGCGTTCTGCTGGTACTGACCGGCGACGACGTGAAGGCCGACGGGCTCGGCGACGTGCCGTGCCACGCGCCGCTCAACAACAAGGACGGCTCGCCGCGTTCCGATACGCCGCGCCCCGCGCTCGCCACCGCCAAGGTGCGTCACCTCGGCCAGCCGGTCGCGTTGGTGGTCGCCGAGACATTGATGCAGGCGCAGGACGCCGCGGAGGCAATCGAAATCGATTACGAGACGCTGCCCGCCGTGACCGACGCGCGCGCCGCGCTGGAGAAAGGCGCGCCGCAACTGTTCGACGGCATCCCCGGCAATCTGGTGTTCGACTGGGACAACGACACCTCGGATTTCGCCGCGACCGACGCGGCCTTTGCCAAGGCCGCGCATGTGACGACGCTGGAGATAGTCAACAACCGCCTCGTCTGCAACTCGATGGAGCCGCGCAACGCGATCGGCGACTGGGACGCAACGTCCGGACGCCCGGTGCTCTACACCGGCACGCAGGGCTCGCACTTCGTGCGCGATCCGCTCGCCGAGGCGGTGCTGAAAGTTCCGAAGGAAAAGCTGCGCGTCATCACCCCGCCGAATGTCGGCGGCGGCTTCGGCATGAAGGCGTTCGTGTACCCCGAGCAGGTGCTGGTGGTCTGGGCCGCCGAAAAGCTCAAGCGTCCGGTGCGCTGGCAGTCGGACCGCTCGGAAGGTTTCATCTCGGACAATCAGGGCCGCGATCATTTCACCCGCGCCGAGCTTGCGCTCGACGCGAAGGGCAAGTTTCTCGGGCTACGCGTGTCGCTGATCGCGAACATCGGCGCGTATCTGTCGCCGATGGGCCCGTTCATTCCGACGCGCTCGACCGATCTCGTCTCGGGCCTCTACACGACGCCCGCGATCGCCATCAACGTGAAGGGCGTATGCACCAACACGGTGCCGGTCTGCGCCTATCGCGGCGCCGGGCGGCCGGAAGCGTCGTACCTGATCGAGCGCCTGGTCGATGCGGCGGCGCGCGAACTGAACATGACGCCGGATCGAATCCGGCGCATCAATCTGATCCCGAAGAAAGCCATTCCCTACACGTCGCCGACCAAGCTCGTGTTCGACTCCGGCGAGTTCGTCGAGATCATGGACGCCGCCATGGAGAACGCCGACTGGAAAGGCTTCAAGGCGCGCCAAAGGGAAAGCAAGAAACGCGGCAAGCTGCGCGGTATCGGCATGGCGACCTACACGGAGCGCTGCGGCGGCGGATTTCCCGAGACGGCGTCGATCGAGTTCAATGGCGACCGCGTCGATCTCGTGATGGGTAATCAGGAATACGGCACCGGGCTGGTCACGTCCTACAAGCAGCTCGTGTCCGACCGGCTCGGCATCGACGCCGACCGCATCGACGTGGTCTATGGCGACTCGGACCGTAGCCCACGCGGCCTGACCGGCGGCTCGCGCGCGCTCCCCGTCGCCGGCTCGGCGCTGCACGAGGCTTCGCTGAAGATCATCGACAAGGGCAAGCAGATTGCCGCGAACCTGCTGGAGGCCTCCGCCGCCGATATCGAATACGGCGACGGTGAATTCCGCATCGTCGGCACTGACCGGCATGTCGATCTGTTCGATGTTGCCGCCGCCGCGAAGGACCCCGCGAAGCTGCCGCCCGGCATGGAACCCGGCCTTGACTATACGCAGGTGCAGAACCCGGCCGCCGCCACCTTCCCGAACGGCTGCCATATCGCCGAAGTCGAGATCGATCCCGACAGCGGCATCACCACGATCCTGCGCTACACGATCGTCGATGACTTCGGCGACGTGATCAATCCGATGCTGCTGGAAGGCCAGGTGCACGGCGGTGTGGTGCAGGGCATCGGCCAGGCGCTGCTGGAGGAAACCGTCTACGACAGCGAGGGTCAACTGCTCTCCGGCACGTTCATGGACTACGCAATGCCGCGCGCCGACAATCTGCCGAACTTCTCGTTCACCACGCGCAACATACGCTGCACCGCGAACCCGCTCGGCATCAAAGGGGCGGGCGAAGCCGGCGCGATCGGCTCACCGCCGGCGCTGATCAATGCGATCGTGGATGCGCTGCATCACAAGGGCGTCCATCATATCGACATGCCGGCAACGCCGTCGCGCGTTTGGTCGGCGCTGCACGCAGCGGGCTAATCGCTTTAGGTACAGAGCGCGACGATCATGTCGAACAGCGTGCTGGCACCATTGGTGCCCCACAGCACGAAAGCCGCGATCGAGAGCACGACGGCAGCGATTCCCGTCGTCCACAGCAGCCCATAGGGCGTCTTGGCCGGCGATTGCTCCGCGGCCTCCCGGATGGGCGTGCCGGTGCCGGTCATGCGGCCGCCACCGCGAGGCGCGGCACCGGACGCTCGCGGATCCACCAGTGGATCACGGCCGCGAATATCCCGAGGCCGACCGAGATCCACCACATCAGGTCGTAGTTGCCCTGAATGTCGTACAGCCGGCCCGCGCCCCATCCGCCGAGGAAACTGCCGAGCTGGTGGCTGAAGAACACGATACCCCACAGCATCGACATATGGGTTGGGCCGAACATGTAGCCGACCAGCCCGCTGGTCAGCGGCACCGTGCCGAGCCAGAGGAACCCGAGCGACGCCGAGAACAGCAGCACCGAGACCCAGGTCAGCGGCAGCGCCAAAAACATCACGAAGGCGAGCGCTCGCAGCGCGTAAAGCAGCGCCAGCATGTCCTTTTTCGGGTACTGGCTGCCGAGCCAGCCCCAGATCAACGAGCCCGCGATGTTGAAAAGGCCGACCAAGCCGATCGCCCAACCGCCCAGTTCGAGCGCCGAAACCGGCGTACCGAAGAACGACATGCCGACCGCCTTGTCGGAAATGTATGACGGCAGATGCAGGCCGATGAAGGTGACGTGGAAGCCGCATACGAAGAAGCCGATGGTGAGCAGCCAGAAGCCCTGCGTGTTGAACGCCTCCCCCAGCGCGTCTTTGGTGCCTTGCGGAATCGCGGCGCCGGGCTTCGGCGGCGCGGCGGCCTGCTCACGGAGGCCGAGCGCCAGCGGCACCATGATCATCGACATCACACCGAGGATCAGCATCGTGGTGTGCCAGTTGTCGAGGCGAGCCTGCATCAGCGAGGCGAACGGCACGATCGCGAATTGCCCGAACGATCCACCGGCCGTTGCCACGCCAAGCGCGATGGAGCGCTTCTCGGGCGGGGTCTGCCGGCTGATGGCGCCGAAGATCGGTCCGAAGCCGGCCGCCGCCATCCCGATGCCGCACATCACGTTGCCGAGCGTGAGCATGACGCCTTCGGTGGCTGAGGCGATCATGAACATGCCGGTGACGTAGAGCACGCCGCCGGTCGCCACGGTGCGCGCCGTGCCGAATCGATCCGAGATGTTGCCGACGAAGGGCGACAGTGCACCCATCAACAGCACCGCGAGGGCGTTCGCGAACGACCACAATTCGCGTCCGACCTTGAGGTCGGCGGCGATCGGTTTCTGGAAGATGCCGAAGCTCTGGCGCGCGCCGATCCCGATGGTGAGGATGACCGCCCCGCAGATGACGGCGATCCAGAAACTGCGTTGCGGCTTGACGGCTTCGGCGGCGGGCATGGCGGGCATGGGCGGTCCTGGCTCTATTCGACCCGCTACGCTTACCCTCGATGGCTCGGCGCAACCAGAGGGATTTCTCGTGGACACCAACGTTTGATTGACGAACAAGGGCGGAAGTTCACGCCCTTTGAGGGCCGTAGGCCCCTCGCAACCGGCAACACTCCGTCATGCTGGCGCCGCCGCGCCCTCTCCACTAACATTGGCGGAAAGCCGCTGGTTCGTTGAACAAGGCGGCAACAAAGGAGGAATTTCATGCGCACAGCCCTGGCCGCGGCATTCGCCGCCGCGATAGCGCTTCCATCGACCTGCGAGGCGGTCGAGCTCAACGTCACGCATTTCGGCACCGGCATGTACGGCGTGCCGTACGCGGTCGCCAAGGAGAAGGGCTACTTCAAGGAGGCAGGCCTCGACGTCACCGGCTTTCTGACATCCGCGGGCGGCGGCACGACCGTGCGCAATGTGCTCGCCTCCGAACTGCCCTACGGCGACGTCGCACTGCCCGCCGTCATCGCGGCCGCGCAGCAGGGGCTTGAGCTGACCATCGTGCATGCCGGCGTGGCGAGCGTCGCCGACCAGGTGTGGATCACCCGCAAGGAGGACGCGCGCATCAAGACCGTACAGGATCTGGCCGGTAAGAAGCTCGGCTATTCGAGCCCCAAATCCGTCACCGACATGATCACCTCGATGATGCTCGACGCGAACGGCCTGACCGGCAAGGTCGAGCGCAAATCGATCGGCGGCGTCGGCTCAGGGCTCACCGCGTTGCGCGAAGGCGCGGTCGACATGACTTACGTCACGCAGCCGGTGTGGGCGCGCGAGAAGAACAACTTCCGCCTCGTGTTCAATTCCACCGAGTGGGCGCCGCGCGTGATGCAGACCGTCGGCGTCGTGAAAACCGAGTTCCTGAAGAAGAACCCCGATCTCATTCGCGGGATCATCGAAGCACGGCGAAAGGCGGTGGAGTTCATCAAGTCGAATCCCGACGAGTCCGCGAAGATCATGGCGAAGGAATACAAGATCACCGAAGCGGAGGCGAAGGCCGCGATCCAGGATGTGGCGTCGGGCGGCGGCGTGTACTGGAGTCCGGGCGACTTCGACTACGAGGGCATGGCGACGATGCTCAAGGGCCTCCAGCTCGTCAAAGCGGTCGAGCCCGGCCCGTTCGACTGGGCGAAGATCGTGGACGACAGCTATCTGCCCGACGTGCTGAAGCGCAAGCCGAAGTCCTGATCGTTCCGGCATGAGCGCCGAGCACCTCCGCCTCACCGGCGTCACGCGCATCTATCCGGCGCTCGAAGGACACCCCGCGGTCCATGCGCTCGGGCGAATCGACCTCTCGCTCAGACAAGGCGAGTTCTTTTCCGTGGTCGGGCCTTCCGGCTGCGGCAAGTCCACCTTGCTCGATGTGATCGCCGGATTGGCGAAGCAGACCGCCGGTACGATCCTGTTCGAGGGAAAGCCGGTCGCCGGCGAGGTGCCGGACGGGATCGGCGTCGTGTTCCAGGAGGACGCGAGCTTTCCCTGGCTCACGGTCTACGACAATGCCGCTTTCGCGCTGCGCCGCGCCGGCGTGCCGGACGGCGAGGTGCGCGAGCGCGTGCAGCACACGCTCACCTTTACCGGTCTTATGTCGTTTGCCAGTGCCTATCCGGCGCAACTTTCCGGCGGTATGCGCCAGCGGCTCTGCATCGCGCGCACCCTGGTGATGCGCCCGCGCCTGTTGCTGCTCGATGAGCCGTTCGGCGCACTCGACCAGCAGACGCGGCTGTTGATGGGCGATGAGCTGCTCAAGCTGTGGCGCGAGACCGGCGCGACGGTGCTGCTGATCACGCACTCGCTCGACGAGGCAGCGCTCCTGTCCGACCGCATCGGCGTGATGTCGGCGCGGCCCGGCGTGTTCATCGATCTCGTCGAGACCGGGTGGGCGCACGACCGCGACAGCCGCATCGTGTCGGAGACAGCATTCGGTGCGGTCACCGCGCGGCTGTGGGGAGCCTTGCGCGACCAGTCGATCAAGGCTCTCGCGATGGCGTCATGACGCGCGCCGACTGGATCCGCCTGGCTCTGATCGTCGGCGCGCTCGCCCTGCTCGAAGCGGCGTGCCGTTATGGATATGTCAGCCGCGACGCCGTGATTCCGCCAACGCGAATGTTCGAGGGCGCGTGGCGCGCGGTAACCTCGGAGGAAACGCGCGCCGACATCTGGCTGACGCTGCAAAATGTCACGCTCTCGCTCATCCTGTCGCTGATCGTTGGTGCGGCGGTGGGCCTGCTGCTGCACAAGGCGACGCGCCTGCGGCGCGCGCTCGATCCGCTGCTGGCGAGCTACTACGCGGTACCGACGTTCGTGTTCTATCCGCTGTTCATCGTGCTGTTCGGCCTCAACCGCTGGCCGCTGATTGCGATCGGTTTCCTGTTCGCGGTCGTCGCGGTCATCATCAACACGCTCGACGGTCTCGCACGCATTCCGCGCGCGTTCGTGCGCACCGCGGCCGTGATGCGCCTGACGCGCACGCAATACGCGCTGCACATCATCCTCCCTGCCGCCGCGCCATGGTTCTTTACCGGCGCGAAATTCGCCGTCGCGTATTCGTTCATCGGCGTGATCGCTGGCGAATTCGTCGTCTCCGGCGCCGGCATCGGCCACGCCATCGCGTTCGCCTACAACTCGTTCGACAATCGCATGATGTACGGGCTGATCGTGCTGCTGTTCGTGGCTGTCGGCAGCGTCAACACGTTTCTCTCGATCTGGGAGCGCAGGCTCTATGCCCGCCGCGCAGGACGCTGATCCGCTCGTGACGGCCGAGCGCGTGGAGCGCCGCGCCACGCCGGCGACGCTCGACACGGCGCTGCTGCTCGTCGGCCTTGTGGCGCTCTGGCAGGTCGGCACGCTTGCGCTCGGGCGCGAAGCGCTCCCCTCCCCCATCGCGACGGTCTCCAAGCTTGCCGGCATCATGGCGGATGAGGATTTTCCGCGGCATGCGTGGGAAACCGCGCGTGCATTCCTGACGGCGCTTGTTATCTCGCTGGTTGCGGGACTGTTCATCGGCCTTGCGCTCGGCGCCCACCGCCTGTCGGGCGAAGTCGCCGAACCCGTTCTCACCGCGCTCTATTCGACCCCGAAGATCACGCTCTACCCGGTGATCCTGTTGCTGTTCGGGCTCGGCATCTCGGCCAAGATCGCCTTCGGCGTGATCCACGGCATCATTCCGGTGATCCTGTTCACCATGAACGCGGTGCGCAATATCCGCGTGGTTTATCTTCGTTCCGCGCGCGCAATGCGGCTGACCCTCGCGCAGACCGCCTTCACAATCATCGTTCCGGCCGCGCTGCCCGAAATCGTGTCCGGGTTCCGCGTCGGTTTCGCCCTCACCTTGCTCGGCACGCTGATCGGCGAAATGTTCGCCTCGCAGCGCGGCATCGGCTACATGCTGGTGAAGGCCATGGAAACCGGCGACACCGGAACCGTGACGGCGCTGGCGCTGCTGCTCGTGGTGCTCGCCACGTGTGCATCGGCCGCACTGCTTGCACTCGATCGCCGCCTGCGCAGACATGCGCTGACCTCATGAGGAACGCATGACCAAGACATCGCTCAAGTCCGTACTGGAAAGCAGCCAGTTCGTGGTCGCACCCGGCGTATTCGACATGTTCTCGGCGAAGGTCGCCGACCGCATCGGTTTCCATGCGCTCTATATGACGGGCTACGGCGTTTCGGGATCGTATCTCGGCGTCGCCGACGCGGGGCTCGTCACCTATCGCGACATGGTGGAACGCGCGCGCACGATATCGGACGGGACCAGCGCGCCGCTGATCGCGGACGCCGATACGGGGTTCGGCGGCCTGATCAATGTGCGCCAGACCGTGCGCGGCTACGAAGCGGCGGGTGTGCAGGCGATCCAGATCGAAGACCAGGAGATGCCGAAGAAATGCGGTCATACGCCGAACCGGCGCGTCATCCAGGCTGCCGACATGTGCCGCAAGATCGAGGTGGCGGTGGATGCCCGCACGCACGCCGACACGCTAATCATCGCACGTACCGATTCACGCACCGGACTGGGTCTCGACGAGGCGATCCGCCGCGGACAGGAGTACGCCAAGGCCGGCGCCGACATCGTATTCGTCGAGGCGCCGGAGAGTGAAGACGAGTTTCGGCGCGTCGGCGATGAGGTCGATTGCTGGCTGCTCGCCAACATGGTGCCAACGGGAAAATCGCCGGTCGTCTCGGCCGAGAAGCTGAAGGCGTTCGGATTCAGCATCGCGATCTATCCGTCCGCCGGCATGTCGGTCGTTTGCGCCGCGCTGGAGGCGAGCTACGGGCATCTCAAGAGCCACGGCTCGACGGATGGATCGCCGGTGCCCGCCTACACGATGGCGCAGCTCCACGAGCTGACCGGATTTCCCGAGGTTTGGGAGTTCGAGAAGCGCTTTGCCGAAACCTGATGCGCGGCAGTCAGCGATAGCGTTGCTCGAGTTCGTCGTAGCGCGGCTTGTCCACCGCCTGCTGGCGCTCCTCGAAGCCCGCAAGCCAGTCCGCGACCTGTGCGAGCGATCCGTCGCGCCCGAGTGCCGCCATCACGTCGTTGACGGATTTCAGCGCGGCCTGCAGCGCCGCGTTGGCGTAGAGCACGCCGCCGAATCCAAGCTGCGCCAGCTCGCTCTGGGCAAGCTGCGGCGTCAGGCCGCCGAACACCATGTTGGCGATCTGCGGGGCAGCGATTTCGCTCGTGATGCGCTGCATCTCCGCGACATCGAGCGGCGCTTCGACGAACGTGACGTCGGCGCCTGCGTCCGCATAGGCCTGCGCGCGTGCAATCGCTGCGTCGAGCCCTTCGATTGCGCGCGCATCGGTCCGCGCGACGATCTGCAAATCCTGGTCGCTGCGCGCATCCACGGCCGCCTTGATCTTGCCCGCCATCTCGTCGCGCGGGATGACCTGCTTGCCGCTGAAGTGCCCACATTTCTTGGGAAACACCTGATCCTCGATCTGGATGCCCGCCGCGCCCGCGCGTTCCAGCAGCCGCACCGTGCGCCCCATGTTAAGCGCATTGCCGAAACCGGTATCGGCATCTGCAAGGATCGGAATTTCGACCGCGTCGGAGATAGCGGCGACGTGTTCGGCAAGCTCCGTCAACGTGACCAGCCCGATGTCCGGGACACCGAGGCTCATGTTCGCGATTCCGGCTCCCGTCACATAGACGGCCGGAAAGCCGTGCGCCGCGATGACGCGCGCAAATAGCGCATTCGGCGTTCCGGGAAGAATGGCGGCGCGCCGCGCCGCGAGCAGCGCCTTGAGACGGGAGGTTTTCCGCATGGGTTTGTGCACCGGATCATCACCTGAGAGCCTTGCCTCAGGCGTTCGCCGTCACGGATAGCGCCTCACGGGGCCGATCGTCCAGCAGGCCCGGTGGCCATCCGGGTCCTTGGCTGCGGTGTCAGGTCGATCGACCACAAGGCGCGGTCGGCCACGTCCTTGAGCGTCACGGTCATCACGCCGGTGGCGCCGTCGATCGCAACGTGTCCGAAGAACTGCAGTCCGAAGCAGGGCGCAAGGTCGTCGCGTAGCTTCGGTGGTTATGGAGGCCGTTTCGCCGCGCCAGGTTCGATCGGCGCAGGGCGCAGTTACTACACCGGTCGTGCGAGCGGCTTGGGCGGGCGAGACGGGCGGCGCTCCGGGCGAGGATACGGTGGTTATGCAGGCTATG